>DATJGC010000151.1:0-3518 GCA_035495345.1 Chitinophagaceae bacterium
ATAAAAATTAACTGATAGTATTTCCTTTTTTACACCACTGACAATTAAATAGCCCATGAAGAAGATTGCATTGCTTTTATTGCTCTTTGTTTTTTATACGTCTGCCTTTTCACAAACCAATAATTTGCTGAGCGGCCGTTATGATGAAAATAAATTAAAAGAGTTACTGATTCCTTACAGCGAATGGACGCCCTTTCCAAAAATTACGGATCGGGCGGCCTGGGCAAAAGCCAGTCAGCCTATGATGAAGGCCTATTTGCAGGAGGCAGAAGGATACCTTCATTACAAATGGGCCTCCATCCCTGCCACTACCTCACTGCTGATTGAACGTACGGGCGACAGGAATGAGTTTCAATCTATCAGTTTTCCCAAACGTCAGGTGCTGGGCACGCTGGTAATGGCAGAAGTGTATGAAAACAAAGGACGCTTTATTGATGATATCATCAATGGCGTATGGTCTATCTGCGAAGAAAGCTGGTGGGGTGCATCTGCGCACCTGCCAAAATCAAAAGAGTACAGCGGCCTGATGGATGTGTCTAAACCATTTGTAGAATTGTTTGGTGCAGAAACCGCTACGTTTCTTTCATGGGTTGATTATTTTGTGGGCGACCAGCTGGATGCTGTTTCACCACAGGTAAGAAAACGAATCTATTATGAAATCAATAACCGCATTTTTCAACCTTTGATGAAGCAACCACATGGATGGATGACGGCCAATGCCAATGGCCGTCCGCCCAATAACTGGAATCCGTGGATCTGTTCCAACTGGCTCAATGCTGCGCTGCTGGTAGAAAAAGATCAGCAAAAAAGGGTAGCCATGGTAGCAAAATTATTGCAGGTATTAGATCAGTTTGTAAATCCTTACCCGCTGGATGGTGGCTGCGATGAAGGTCCCGGGTACTGGGGCGCCGCTGCCGCTTCTTTGTACGATAATATTGCCATGCTGAACCTGGCCACCAAGAATTCTTTTCAATACGTGTTCCAGGAAGAGAAGATAAAAAACATGGCAAGGTTTATCTATCGTGCACAAATAGGTAAAGAATACTTCCTAGATTTTGCAGATGCTGATCCGCAGCCCGGCATGGCCGCCAGCATGATCTGGCGTTTTGGAAAAGACATCAATGATGAAGACATGATGAAGTTTGGTGCCTTTTACCGTAAGCCGGAAACCGGCAAGATTGGTGTGCACCAGTATTTTCGTAACCTTTTTGAATTGTTTATCCAGGATGAATACCAGCATGCGCCACAAGGACTGCCGCTGCCCTCAGATGTATGGTTGCCGGGTATACAGGTAATGATTGCGCGTGATAAACAGGGCAGCACAGACGGTTTTTTTGTAGCCGCCAAAGGAGGGCATAATGACGAAAGCCATAACCACAATGACGTGGGCAACTATATTGTCTATTACAATGGCCAGCCGCTGATCATTGATGTGGGCCGGGGTACCTATACCGCAAAAACATTTAGCAGCCGGCGATACGACATCTGGTACAATTGCTCAGACTATCATAACCTGCCAACTATCAACGGTGCAACGGAACCGCCGGGGCCCATCTTTAAAGCCTCAGATGTAAACTATAAAAAAGACAAGTCTGTTGCGGCGCTTTCGCTCAATATTGCGCATGCCTACCCGGCCGCCGCCGGTGTAAGCAGCTGGCAACGGCAGGTGCAATTAAACCGCGGTCGCAATGTAACCATCACAGATGTGTTACAACTGCAGAAAGCAGATACCATTGTGCAGCACATGATGACCTGTTACCCTTCAGCCGTAACAAAGCCCGGTGAATTAACCATTCATTTTGCACCCAAATATGGCGTGGCCGCGCGTGATTTTGTAGTGGCGTACAACCCTGCACAACTGAGCGTAAGTATTGAGAAAGTGCCGCTGACCAGCATGGAAGACAAGGGCATCCTGGATAAATGGGGCGATACCATTTACCGGATCAATTTTAAGGCCATCGCCCCCAAGGCAAACGATAAAATGAAATTTGTTGTTACCGCAAAATAAACAGCACAAACTATATAGACTTTTGTAAAAACCCGCCGATGAATTTTAGTAAGACGTTTGCTTTATTGTTAGCAGCCTGCTTTACTTTTTATAACAGCCATGCACAAACGTACTCGGCATTGTGGGGTAAGGCGGGTGAGCATTGGAACAGGGAAAGAATACCCGACTTTACCACGGCAGGTTATAAAAGCGGAAAGGCAGCTATACCAATACTTGCCAAAGGAGTTTCAGTTACAGCGTTTGGCGCAAAAGGTGACGGTATTACTGATAACACGGCTGCTTTCAGGCGCGCCCTACTGGCCTGCAAGCCTCACACAGCCCTGCTGATTCCGGCAGGGACCTACCTGTTGACGGATTCATTGCGCATCAGCAGATCTCATATTGTACTCCGCGGTGAGGGTAGGGGAAAGACAACCCTTTATTTTGGTAAAGGGTTGGAAGAATTGTACCCTGATTACAATGTGCACAACAAAAACCAGACGGGCTGGTCGTGGAGTGGTGCGCTTTTGCTGTTTGATGGCGATATCACAGGCAACGGGATAGAAGATCTCAGCATTCGTTTCCCTGATAGCCTGTATGAAGGCCATAACTTTCATGAACGGGCCTATAATGCGGTAGGGTTTTCAGGCAAGGCCCATGATGGGTGGTTGCAGCGGGTTGAATTTATAGGTGCAGACATGGGCCTTTGGATAGAAAAAAGCGCGCATCATATTACCGCGCAGGATTGGTCAATAGAACCAGGTCCGAGGCGCGCTGCCCAAAATATTTCAGGGCATCATGCAGTGAATATCTATGGGGGCCATAACCTGTTGCAGTATTTTACCATCAATGCGCGCTATGTGCACGACCTATCCGTAGAAAGCGATGCAAGTGTTTACAACGTTTTTCACAGCGGCCGGGGCAAAGACCTTTGCATAGATCATCATAACCATGCCCAGTCTAATAACCTTTTCACTGATTTGCACATGGGTAAAGGCACAAGGCCGTATACCTCCGGTGGCAATACCACCCCCCGCGGCCTAAGTTTTCATGAAACCTACTGGCACATAGATGCCGATACAGCAATGGATTATTGTGATAAATACAATACGCCGGCAAAACACTCGGCCAATAATGTGCAGGTGGGTATTAAAACCAACAGGGCTTCGGTGCCGGGAGACGCAGACAACAACTGGTTTGAAACCATTGCTCCGGCAGCACTGGTGCCTGCCAATCTTTACCTGGCACAGTTACAATTCCTGCACCTTGCCCATTACCGGTAACCGGGTGTTAATAAGGCTTATTGCAGGAAAGGAGGCGGCATTTTAACGCTGTACCGTTCATCTTTGGTTTATATTTATGGGTACAATAAAATATTTTCTTTCTCACTATCAACAGCAGCCAATATGAAAAAGTATTCTAACAGGCGTTCCTTCATCCGGCAATCTGCGCAGACAGCCGCCTCGCTGGCCTTTCTGCCCATGCTGCCCGCGGTAAGTTCTTCCATTGTTTTGCCCGCCACCCAATACAA
>DATJGC010000152.1:0-8591 GCA_035495345.1 Chitinophagaceae bacterium
ACCAAGGGAAAGAAATCTACCCCTACTGAAAAGGTGCGCGGAGAAGGAATGGCTTTCTACAGTGCAGATGAAGTTATCATTGCCCATAACGAAGGCAAGGTAGATTTACATGCGTGGATAAAGGTGAAGACCAACGTTCGCGAAGGAAACGAACTGAAAAAGAAGTTGATTGATACCACCGTAGGCCGCGTAATCTTTAACCAGGCGGTACCTAAGGAAGTGGGCTTTGTAAATGCATTGCTTACAAAGAAATCATTGCGTGAGATCATTGGTGATATCACCAGTATTACCAATGTACCCAAGACGGCCAAGTTCCTGGATGATATCAAGCAAATTGGTTTCCGCACTGCCTTCCAGGGTGGATTGTCCTTTAGCGTAAACGACCTTATTATACCAGACCTGAAAGAAGAACTGTTGGTGAATGCCAAGGTAGAAGTAGACGAGGTTTGGGAAAACTATAATATGGGTCTTATCACCAACAACGAGCGTTATAACCAGATTGTAGATATCTGGAGCCGTGTGGATACCCGTATCACGGAGATGCTTATCCGTGAACTGGCCAACGACAAGCAGGGCTTCAACTCTGTGTATATGATGCTGGATAGCGGAGCCCGTGGTTCCAAACAGCAGATTAAACAGCTGGCAGGTATCAGGGGATTGATGGCCAAGCCAAGAAAAAGTGGCAGCACCGGAAGTGAGATCATTGAGAACCCGATTCTCTCTAACTTCAAAGGTGGCCTGAACGTACTTGACTACTTCATCTCTACACACGGTGCGCGTAAAGGTTTGGCGGATACTGCCTTGAAGACAGCCGATGCCGGTTACCTCACACGCCGTCTGGTAGACGTTGCACAGGATGTTGTTATTACAGAAGAAGATTGCGGTACACTGCGTGGTATTGCCACCACCGCTTTAAAAGATAATGAAGATATTGTTGAGCCACTGGTAGACCGTATTGTTGGACGTACATCGCTCCACAACGTATACCACCCGCTTACAGATGTGCTGCTGGTGAGCGCCGGTGAACAAATTACCGATGCCATTGGTGCAGCTATTGAAGAAGCCGGCGTAGAAACCATTGAAATACGTTCAGTGCTTACCTGCGAAAGCAAGAGAGGTGTGTGCGTAAGATGTTATGGTAAAAACCTTGCAACAGGGTATACCGCACAACGCGGAGATGCTGTTGGTATCATTGCAGCACAATCCATTGGTGAGCCGGGTACACAGTTAACCCTGCGTACCTTCCACGTGGGTGGTGTGGCAGGTTCTGCTTCTGTTGAATCTTCCTTGTTTGCAAAATTTGATGGTACCATCCAGTTTGATGGTCTGCGTACCGTAACCACTGATAACAACGAAGGCGAAAAAGTACAGATAGTTATTGGCCGTACAGGTGAAGTGAGAATTACAGATGTGAAGAATGATCGCCTGCTGATTACCAATAACGTTCCTTATGGTGCTACACTGGCCGTGAAAGACGGACAGAAGGTTGCCAAGGGAGATGTGATCTGCACATGGGATCCTTACAACAACGTGGTTATTGCTGAAATTGCCGGTGTGCTCAAGTTTGAACACGTAATTGAAGGTATCACTTACCGTGACGAGGCTGATGAACAAACCGGTCACCGTGAAAAAGTGGTCATTGAATCAAAAGATAAAACCAAGATTCCTTCCATACTGGTAGAAGGCAAAGAAATAAAATCTTACAACTTACCCGTGGGCAGTCACATTGTAATGGATGCCGGTGATGATGTAAAAGCAGGACAGGTAATTGTGAAGATTCCACGTGTGTTGGGTAAACTGAGAGATATCACGGGTGGTCTGCCACGTGTAACAGAATTGTTTGAAGCACGTAACCCGGCCAACCCTGCTATTGTTTCTGAAATAGACGGCGTTATTGCCTTTGGTGCAATCAAACGTGGTAACCGCGAGATTGTAATTGAAGCAAAAGACGGCGTTGTAAAGAAATACCTGGTACCGCTGACACGCCAGATCCTGGCACAGGATGGTGACTTTGTAAAAGCTGGTACTTCACTCAGTGACGGACAAACCGCACCGGGTGATATCCTGGCCATTAAAGGACCGTTTGCTGTACAGGAATACGTGGTGAATGAAATTCAGGAAGTGTATCGTTTACAGGGTGTGCGCATCAACGACAAGCATATTGAGGTAATAGTAAGGCAGATGATGAAGAAGCTTGAAATTGTTGACCCGGGTGATACAAGGTTCCTGGAAGAAGACACCGTTGATAAACTGGAATTCCTGGAAGAGAACGATTATACTTTTGATAAGAAAGTGGTAACCGAAGCCGGTGACAGCACCAAGCTGAAAGCCGGACAGATTGCTACGCTGCGCGAGGTAAGAGAAGAAAATTCCATCCTTCGCCGCTCAGATAAAAAGCTGGTAGAATACCGTGATGCTAAACCCGCCACCTCACAACCGTTGCTGCTGGGTATTACGAAGGCATCTCTGGGTACACAAAGCTGGATATCTGCTGCATCATTCCAGGAAACTACCAAGGTGTTGAGTTCTGCCGCTATACAGGGCAAGACCGATGAAATGCTGGGTCTGAAGGAGAATGTAATTACCGGTCACCCGATACCTGCGGGTACTGGTCTCCGTGAGTTTGAGAATATGATTGTAGGTAGCAAGGAAGAATATGAATTGCTGCAGACAACCAAGGAAGCAATGAACTTTGATGATGAAGAATAAGATGCTGGCTGATTAAACAGGTCAATACATTATAAGTGGGAAGGCGTACAAAACCTTCCTGCTTTTTTTTGTACCTCAGCAGCCAACCGGATTTTTAACACTTCTATTTTTTTAAAGGGTCTAACTTGCCCAAAATCAAGCAGGCATGAAGCAACTTTCACTTATTCTCAGTAGCGTAGCAGTGGTTATTGCAGGCATAGCGCTATACCTGCAGGTCAACGGAAAAAATGCTGTTAAGACAGCAGCGCCCGCATCCGCGGTAAACAGTAATGCAGATGATTCGCCCGCCAATGCTGCTGGTTTTAAGATTGCCTATTTTGAATTGGATTCTTTGCAGAATAATTACCAGTATTTTAAAGATGCGCTAAGCACGCTGAAGACAAAGGAAGAATCCATGAACAATGAACTGGCAGCGCTGGAAAAATCTTACCAGAAAAAAATTGGCGAATGGCAGCAGAAGGGTAATAACATGAGCCAGGCGGAAGCAGAAGCGGCTAACCGTGAGTACCAGCAGATGCAGCAAAATTTTCAGGCAAGAAAACAGCAGCTTGACCAAAGCATCAACGACCAGATGAATGACACCCGGAAGAAAATTCGTGAGCGGTTGGAAGCTTATCTGAAAGAATACAACAAAGACAAACACTATTCTTATATCTTCTCTGATTTTCCGGAGGGCATATTTTATAAGGATACAGTGTACAATATCACCAATGACCTCATCAGCGGACTGAACGCTTCTTACAAGAAAAAGAATTAAGCAAATACAAAAGCTTGGATATTGAATAACGTAAAAGACGCTCCCGCGGCGTCTTTTACGTTATAGCAGCTTGCAAAACAGCGTTTCATTTACCTGAGGATTTCCTTATCTTGAGGATTCATACCATAATAAATGACTGAAGAAAACCCTTCGTTTAAACCCTCGCTGGGCTTGCTGGATGCCACCATGGTAGTAGCCGGTTCCATGATTGGTTCCGGTATTTTTATTGTTAGCGCAGATATCACCCGCAATGTAGGCAGCGGCGGCTGGCTCATTCTTGTTTGGCTGATCACCGGGTTTATGACGCTTACCGCCGCCGTTAGTTATGGTGAGCTGAGTGCCATGTATCCGAAAGCAGGCGGACAATATGTATACCTGAAAGAAGCCTTTAACCCCCTGGCAGGTTTTTTATATGGCTGGAGCTTTTTTGCCGTTATACAAACCGCTACCATTGCCGCCGTTGGGGTAGCCTTTTCTAAATTTGCCGGTTACTTTTTCCCGGTGCTTGAATTGAAGGATGAGAATATTTTGCTTACACTAGGTGCAGTAAAGATTTATCCCGCGCAGCTGGTTTCCATTGTGCTGATCATTTTTCTTACCTATATCAATACAAAAGGGATCAAAGGCGGAAAGCTGATACAAACTACTTTTACAGTCACCAAGCTATTGTCTTTGTTCGGGCTGATTGGCTTTGGCTTTTTACTGGCTGCAAAGGCGGATATATGGAATGCCAACTGGCAGGATGCATGGCAGATGAAGTCATTGACGGCGGATGGTGCAACCGTGCCCGTTACCGGCGCTGCCATACTGGGTGCTATTGCGGCCGCCATGGTAGGCAGTATTTTTAGCAGTGATTCATGGAACAATGTCACTTTTATTGCCGGGGAAATAAAAAACCCCCGGCGAAATATCGGGCTCAGCCTCTTCCTCGGAACACTGATTGTAACCATCATTTATGTTACCGCCAACCTGATGTACATGAGTGTGCTGCCCCTGCACGACATTGCTTTTGCGCAACAAGACAGGGTGGCCGTGGCTGCATCCAACGTTATCTTTGGCAATATTGGTACTTATGTAATTGCTGTGATGATCATGATCTCCACCTTTGGTTGCAACAATGGTTTAATACTGGCCGGCGCAAGAGTGTACTATACCATGGCGCAGGATGGATTGTTTTTTAAAAAAGCAGGTAGCCTTAATAAAAATGCAGTACCGGAATGGGCGCTCTGGGCGCAGTGTATTGTAGCCTCCATTTTATGTTTGAGTGGCAGGTACGGAGACCTGTTAGACATGGTGGCCTTTGTGGTAGTCATATTTTATGTGCTTACCATCATTGGCATCTTTGTACTCAGAAAGAAACGCCCCGATATAGAACGACCCTATAAAGCCTTTGGCTACCCGGTACTACCTGTCATTTATATAGTAATGGGCATTGCGTTTTGTATCGCCCTTATTTTCCAGAAGCCGCAATACGCAGGCTGGGGACTGGGCATTGTACTGATAGGTATACCTTTGTACTTTATTGCCCAGCGTGGCAATACGCATACAACGGAGAAGGTATAAAAACATTCTACTGAGATGGATTTTGATAAACTCTTTAAACAGTTTTCCACTTGTAAAGTAGGGGTGGTGGGCGATGTAATGCTGGATACTTACTGGTGGGGCCATGTAGAACGCATTTCACCGGAAGCACCCGTTCCGGTAGTACTATTGGATAAACGTGAGCTGCGCATTGGCGGCGCGGGCAATGTTGCACTCAACCTGGTATCATTGGGCGCCTCTACCAGTATCTTTTCTGTGATTGGCGAAGATGATGCAGGCCGGTTGCTCGACAACCTGATGCAGGAACAGGGTATTGACACTTCTTATATCATTTGCAGCAGCACCCGCAAAACAACGGATAAGATGCGCATCATCAGCCGTAACCAGCAGATGATGCGTTTAGATGCAGAGACTACAGAAGATCTTGCCGCGGCCGCAGAAGAGGCACTGATTGGGCGCGTTACAGATTATATTGTAAAGGAGCAGCCTGCCGTCATCATATTTGAAGATTACAACAAAGGTGTCTTAACCCAAAAAGCCATTCATGAAATAATACGCGTTTGCAAAGAAAATAACGTGGTAACTGCCGTTGACCCCAAAAGAAAAAACTTCTTTGCTTATAAAGGCGTCACCATTTTTAAACCCAACCTCAAAGAAGTAAAGGATGGTCTCAACCTGCTGGTGGATGATTTAGACAGCAGTTTACTAAAAAAGATACACGCACTGCTGCAGCAGGAATTACAACATACTATTTCATTTATTACGCTTTCAGAAAAAGGTGTTTTTTACCAGGAGGGAGAACGCGCTGCTATCATTCCTTCTCATTTCAGGCGCATTGCAGATGTATCTGGTGCAGGTGATACAGTTATTGCAGTAGCCGCGCTGCTGTATGCCAGTACCGCTGATACGGCATTGATGGCCGCAGTGGCCAATATTGCGGGCGGCCTGGTTTGCGAAGAAGTGGGCACAGCAGCCATTAACAAGGAACGACTCTTGCATGAATGTAAACTGCTGCTGGGCAATAAAACCCTGTAATAATTTGCAGAGGAAAAGTTCGTCCGCAGGCATCCCGTAAAGTGCATCAATGCACATCACTTAAACAAAAGGACAGTATGTTTACAATGGTCATTCATGGCGGCGCAGGCACTATTCTCAAAGAACATATGACCCCTGCGCTGGAGCAATTATATACAGCCGCTTTGCAAAACGCCGTAAACGCAGGCTATGAAGTGCTGGCGGCAAAAGGTACAGCCGTTGATGCGGTAAAGGCGGCCTCCATCAGCCTGGAAGACAACCTGCTTTTTAATGCGGGCCGCGGCTCCGTATTCACCAAGGAAGGCCTGCATGAAATGGACGCCGCCATTATGGACGGCAGCAACCTCAATGCAGGTGCGGTGGCAGGGGTGCGCCATGTGCGCAATCCGGTTGTGCTGGCAGAAAAAGTGATGCTTAACAGCGGGCATGTATTGCTGAGCGGCAAGGGAGCAGATGAGTTTGCCATTAGCCAGGGTGTTCCATTGGCGCCGGATGATTATTTCTTTTCGCAGTTCAGGTATGATCAATGGAAAGCGGTACGTGATTCAGACGAGTATGTACTTGATCACACCCAGCAGGAGCTGGGCAGTTTAATGAAAGATAAAAAGTTTGGAACCATTGGTGCGGTAGCCTGCGACCAGTTTGGCAATATTGCGGCTGCTACCAGTACCGGGGGCATGACCAATAAAAAGTACGGACGTATTGGCGATACACCACTGATTGGCGTTGGAACCTACGCTAACAATAATACCTGCGCTATCAGTTGTACAGGCCACGGAGAACTTTTTATGCGCGCGGTAGCAGCCTATGATGTAAGTGCGTTGATGGAATACAAACAATACTCACTGCAGCAAGCAATGGAGTACGTGGTAAATGAAAAGCTGGTAGCCATCGGGGGAGAAGGTGGTATGATTGGTGTAGATGCCAGCGGACAGTTTTGCATGGCATTTAATAGTGCGGGAATGTACCGGGCTGTTAAAACAAGCGAGGGTGTAACAGAAGTAAGTTTTTACAAGTAATAAGCTTTTGCTGTTGGCTGGTAAGCATGTCGCAACAGCAAAAGAAGATAAATAAGCAGCATTGCAAATGATGCTAATGAACCGAGAATGCAGACAAGCAACATGAAGAAATTGGCAGTGATAGTGGCCGGCGGGCTGGGCAGTCGCATGCAGGCCAGTCAGCCCAAACAATTCATGCAGTTGCATGGACAGCCGATATTGTGGCATACGCTGCAGGCATTTTTGTCTGCTTATGCCGACTTGCAAATTATACTGGTATTGCCCGCAGACTATTTTGCGATCGGGCAGGAGATTGTACACAATACCGGCCAGGCGGGCAGGATAGCCATTACCGCCGGCGGCGATAGCCGATACCAATCTGTAAAAAACGGTCTTGCGCTGGTAAAAGAGCCCGCAGTAATTTTTGTGCACGATGCCGTTCGCTGCCTGGTCACCACTGCGCTTATACAACACTGTTACCTTGAAGCGTTGAAAAAGGGAAATGCCGTGCCGGCCATCTCACCCGTAGATTCTATCAGGCTGGTAGCGGGTGCCGGCAACCAGGTGCTGGACAGGCAAATGGTGCGCATCATTCAAACACCCCAAACGTTTTTGTCTTCACAATTGCTACCCGCCTTTGAACAACCATTCCATGAAAAATTTACAGACGAGGCAACGGTGGTAGAACATACAGGCATTGCTATTCACCTGGTAGAGGGAGATAAAACAAATATTAAGATTACCCACCCCACAGACCTCTTGGTGGCTGCTAATATTCTGGCAGAAAGAACCGCCAGGCAATCATAATTCAGCAGTACTATTTTTTTAGCCATTTAATGATGGCGGGCAACCGGTTATAGCGGATGGCAGGATACAGCTCTGCGAGCGCACCAAAGCCCCTGTAGAACAAGGCCACGCTCTCAATATCTGAGCCTTCAAAATCCAGTATAAGCTCACTGCCTGCATGATCCCTGATAAATGCATCCAGCAGCGCATGGGAGGCACCTGATTGACGGCTGGCAGGGTGATTGCCAGGAAGAATATAGTAAGCGCGGTTTCTCCAGGTAAAAAAGACGGCGGCGGATAACAAATGCTTTGCCTCGTCATAAACTCCGTAAGTGACTGCTGCATTGTTGCCGGCCAATAGATCGTATAGTTTTGCAAAACGATCAAATTGATCGGGCTGGTAATGATCACGTTTTTCCATTTGCTGTTGTGCCAGCGCCAGTATTTCCTGCAAGCCGGGTTTACCAATGACGGCGTTGCTCTTTGCGGCTTTTTTTATGTTGCGCTTTGTATTTTCGTTGAAGGCGGCATACAATGCTTCATAGGGCAGTTGCAATGGTAGTACAAAGTTTTGCCGTGTAATCACTTTCCAGGGTTGCGCCGTTACCTGGTTGCCGGGGTTACAACTGATATCCCAATACCGGAACCTGGCGGGTATTTTTGCAAGAAAGCTGTTGATGAGCGAGGGGCCGGGTGCATTGCCAAAGATGCCCAGCATGGCACAGAGAAAAGGTTCATACAGGTAAGTGATGCCCCATTTATTT
>DATJGC010000153.1:0-3510 GCA_035495345.1 Chitinophagaceae bacterium
TGTATATTGTCTGTACTAAAACCTGTAATGACGCCATCTTCCGCCGGAGTATAACGGTCAAGTATATCCCCTATCAATCCGCCGCGTGAATGGCTGATGATATGCAGTACCGCGTTCTTTGGCAACAGTTTTATTAAATCAAGCGCGTTCTGGAGTGGACTTCTTGTAAGGGTTCTGTGTTCAAATGCCAGTATGTTTTTTCCGTACTGGCTGCAGATAAAACGCCATGTATCTGTACCTTTTAATGCACTGAAGGCACCCACGGTGTCTGAATTAGTACCATGAAGAAACAATAAAAACGGTTTGTCAGCAGCTTCGCCATCGTAGGGCTGCAGTGTAAAGGAGGCGTCCAGCCTGTTAAGGCCCTCATGCCCGCCAAGGTGTTGCGCTTCCAGTTTTTCTGCCAGGGCTTTTATGCCGGTATCGATGGCCGGACTGGCAAATACCTTCAGCAGCTTGGCAGCTATTTCACTCACCAGGCCGCGGTCTGTGCTGGTATCTCTTAAAACATGCGGAAGCACAAAACCTTCTGAACTGCGTTGCGCCTGTTCTGCTTCCGGGTAGAGTTCATGCAGGGTGCTGGCATCGCAAAGCCAGCTGCTGCCGTCTTCATAAATAAATTCTAGCACCTTGCCTTCCAGGGCTACCTGGTGCAATTCCTGTTCACCACGTGCATTTGGCTGCAGTTGGTACACTTCCAGGAGGGTGAGTGAACCGTCTGCATTACCAGCCGGGCCGCTGCCGTCTCTGTTAATCGACTGGCTTTTAAGAAAGTTCTTATCGGCACGCTGGCCGCGGACGGTGATAGTATCTATCTTCATACAAATCAGTTTTTGAGGTCTGCCAGTAGCAGGCCGTTACGTGTAAGCTGGAATACGGAGATTGCCCACAAGGGGCAAGGGTGGGTTGAACTCACTAATGTAGTTGATTTTCAAAAAAAATAATTGCGCTTCCACTACCCTGTTAGTGGTATTTTTAACCAAGCGCCTTTGCGGCGTACCACATCCATCAATAAAAAGCACATGAAGCTTGCGGTCCGCCTTCCTTATAAAAAATGGTTACAGTGGTTGATACTGTACATGGCCTCCCTGTTAGTTGGCGTCAATGTAGTGGCACAAGACTGGCCGGCGGAGAAGGTTCGGCAGGATTTTATTGCTCTGCTGGCACGGCCTGCCACAGACCGGGCACCCTCTTTTACTGTTACGGTAACAGACAGTGTTGAGATAGAAAGAGGGTATTTTTTTTCTGCCCCCAATGAAAAAGTGCCGGTACTGATCTATCGGCCAAAGGCTGCACCGCGGCGCTGGCCGGTGGTTGTTTGCCTGCATGGTACAGGAGGTAGTAAGGACGATGCGGGTATCAAAAGTCTTTTGATGCAACTGGTACACGCGGGTTTCATGGCAGTGTCGATAGACGGGCGCTATCATGGTGAGCGCGGGATGGCGGCAGCTGGGCATAACCGTTATGAAGAGGCCATCATCAGCGCCTGGCGGCAGCGGGCCGGTGAGCCACAGGCGCATCCCTTCTTTTATGATACCGTGTATGATGTTTGGAAGCTGCTGGACTATCTGCAAACAAGAAGCGATATTGATACTACAAGAATGGGCATGATGGGCATATCAAAGGGCGGCATTGAAACATGGATGGCGGCATCGGTAGACAGGCGCATCAAAGTAGCGGTGCCTGTCATTTCAGTGCAAAGTTTTGCATGGTCGCTCAGCAATGATCGGTGGCAGGGAAGAGCCAATACCATCAGGACGGCGCATTTGGCCGTGGCAAAGGATCTGGGAGATACAGTCATCAACAAAGAAAATGTGCAGCGCTTATGGAATAAGATAGTACCCGGCATTACGGGTGAATTTGATTGCCCGTCTATGTTACGCCTTTTTGCACCCCGGCCCTTGCTGATATTGAATACCGCCAATGATGCCAATTGTCCGCTCCCGGGCGCAAAGATTGCCTACGCAGCCACATTGAAAGCTTACAAGACAAAGCAGGCGCAGGACAAGCTAAAAATGGACATTGCCCCCCAGCAGCCACATGTGTTTACCCCGCTGCACCAGGCCATGGCCATTGAATGGTTTAAGCGTTGGCTGTAGCGGTAGTGGCGACAGTATTCCCCAAAAACATATTGCGCAGTAAGTGTTGCAGCGCCGGAACAGCACAGCAGTAATCAAGCATTGTTCTTGTATTATAGTGATAGCCAATAAATCTATCACTATAAACAGGTTTGTTATGATTGAATTGATAAAGGATATCCCGGATTATGTGGCTGGTTTTACTGCCAGCGGTACTGTTACCAAAGATGATTACACCAATATTGTTTTTCCGCAGCTTGAACGCGTTATAGCAAAACATGGACATATCCACTTCTTACTGGTGCTGGATACCAGCGCCGGCAATTTTACTGCAGGTGCGTGGATGAGCGATGCGCTGGCGGGTTTAAAACACCTGAGCAAATGGAAGAAAATGGCCATTGTAAGTGATCAGAAGATGGTGGAAAAGATCACCAATATAATCAGTCCGCTGATACCCGGTGAAAGCAAAGGGTTTACCCAGGCTGAACTGCCTGCGGCGATACAATGGGTGAGCAGCGAATCTTAAAAAGTATTGCTGGCTGGCAACCCATTCAACATTAGCCAATAATGGCGCCACCAAAAATTGCTACCTTAGGAGACAAACAAGCCAATGATTCAACGATGCGTTGCCATGATATTACTGTGCTGCATGGGCCTTCCCCGTGTAGCGGGCGCGCAAAGTAATTTTCCACAGGCCTCTATTAGCAACGGGTTGGTGGATATCAATTTTTATGTACCGGATACTGACAAGGGTTATTACAGAGGTACAAGGTTCGACTGGTCTGGTGTAATGCCCAGGCTTACCTACAAGGGTCATAGCTATTGCGCTCCATGGTTTACCAATTACAGTCCGCAGTTGCATGAAGCAGTTATGGGCCCGGTAGAAGGGTTTTCACCGCTGGGGTATGATAGCAGTAAGCCTGCAGGAAGATTTGTGCAAATTGGCGTGGGCGTATTGCAGAATAACAGGACTGGCGCGTATACACCCTTTACCTATTACCCTATTGTTAATGCAGGCGAATGGAAAATAGAGAAATCACGCCGGCAAATCTCTTTTACCCATCTTTTACATGATACGGGTTATAGCTATGAATACGTGAAGACAGAAAAGCTGCTAAAGGATACACCGGTGTTGGTGATAGAGCATCGTTTAAAAAATACGGGTAGAAAACCAATTGTTACCGACGTATACAACCATAATCTTTTTGTGCTCGACCAGCAGCCGACCGATGCGGGTGCTGTCATCAGTTTTCCTTTTGTGCTGGCGGCCCCTGCTGAAGAACAGCGAAATATTGGCGCGGACAAATTGGTATCGGTGATTGACAAGCAACTGGTCATCAACGGTAAGTTTGCGCCCCGTACTTCTGCCTATACAACGCTTACAGGTTTTGGAAATACCGCCAGCGATTATGCTATTAGTATAGAGAACCAC
>DATJGC010000154.1:0-2556 GCA_035495345.1 Chitinophagaceae bacterium
GTTCTCCTTCATCATATAAATTCTTTATCTCACCGATAGACATTGAGTAACTCTCAGTATGTACTTTTTTGCTGTTTTCTGTCACCTGTTGTTCTAAACTTTTGCTTTTTTTTGTTGCCATTGAACTTAAATTAGATAAATCTAGAATTACCACTTATCAATTAATTCATTGCTTATAGTAAAAAATCTATTTATAAAAGTAAAGCAAACTCGTTTTATATGAGAAGAAACCAAAAAAAAGGTGTTTTACTCCACAACGGGGCTAGAATCTTGGCTTGATAGAACCGGAATAGAACTAGTTGTTAGCCTGAAAATGATGAAATTAGGATCTCTTACAGCGGCGAAATGCTTAACCACTTAGCTTTGTAAATGCTGGAAGACAAGAAAAAAGGATCACGAGAACGCGATCCTTTTTCAAAGCGTAGCGAGGATGGGAATTGAACCCATCACCTCAGGGTTATGAATCCTGCGCTCTAACCAACTGAGCTACCTCGCCCTGTGGGAGACTTTCCCCCCAAACGGGCTGCAAAAATATAGAAATAGGGTCAAAATCTGAAATGAAAACAAAAAAAGAGCGGGTAGTAGAAACCACCCGCGTATAACATGAGAAAACTTACATCACTGCCTAGAAATAATCTAACCCGGCCGGCAGCGCATAGTGAGAATCCGGGGTAAATAAGCTGCTACCCGCCCCTGCCTACACGTAGTTCTTCGACAAATGCAGCGGGTATTTATAAATAATGTTCAGCAAAATCTTATTGATATCATCCTCGCGGTAATTATACCTAAACTCAGACTCCTTTACATGCAAATACAGCGTGTTCTTGTTCATGCCCCTGAATTTCAGTAGCCGGCTGCGGGTATTGCCCCAGAATACCGCAATATCGTCCTGGTGCACCTTGCCGTTGCCCGCGGCATCCATCCGGTACAGCCTCCATTCATCAAAATCAGCAATGGCATGGTACCGGCCCAACGCGCCCGCCTGCGCAACCTCCTGCCGCTGCATCCAGCTGGCCTGCTGAAACTCACGAATGGCCGGCTTGCTGATGTCTACCAGCTCATCAGTAAAGACATTGTCGTTTACCGCATAGAAACCGTAATACATATGACTGTTTGCAGCCTCCTCACCCTTATTATCTTTCACCGCGTGCAAAGGCAAACCGCTGGGTAATTTCTTATTCGAAAATGCCTGGCTCTGTTCTTCGCAATGCTTTGCAATATGCGTACGTATCAATTTCAGGTAATTGTTGATGGTTACGCGGCTAACATTGGTAACGCCCGCAATCTGTGTGGCCGTTAAATCATCCGAAAAAAGCTGTATGATCTCCCTGCAGGTTTTTTCAGACAAATGGGACCTTTTTAGCATTTTATTTTTCATAGCAATCATTCTACGAATTAGTTCGCAGTTAAATTGATATTTTAAACCGGCAGTAAAAAGATAAATCTACATACACGGGTTAATTACCTGTTGAACGCGAACCACTAGATTAATTAAAAGTCTTGTCAACAGATAGACAATAGCACGTGGTAAAATGTGACAGGAATGTGACCAACACCCGAGTTTGAATGCTGAACGGCAGGTTTGTAAACGCCTTTGTAGTAAATGCTTATAACAATGTTACCCCATTAACCCTGCAGCATGGCAGCTATGGCAACTGTTACCTTTTCTGCATTGGGCAACATGGCCCTCTCCAGCAATGTATTGAGTGGAACAGCGGGCAACGCAAGCGCACCCAGCACCGCTACCGGCTGGTCTAAATAACGGAAACAATTGCTTGCTATACGGCCCGCCAATGCTTCTGCAAATGAATTGTACTGCTGTTCCTCGGTAAGCACCAGGCAACGACCGTGCTTTTGCACCTCCTCGTACAGCAATGCCTCATCCAGTGGAAATAAACTGCGCAAATCTACAATCGTTACCTGCCCGGGAAAGGTAGCCGCTGCGGCCGTAGCCCAGTAAACACCCATGCCATAGGTGATAATACAACAGGTATCGCCCATGGCAACACGCGCAGCATCCGCCTCCTGCACAATGCAGCCTTTGCCCAGGGGAATAATATAATCTGCCGATGGCTCAGGCTGCTTTGCGCCAGCTGTACCGGGCACCTTACCCCAATACAGCCCCTTGTGCTCCAGCATAACCACCGGGTTGGGATCATAAAAGGCGGCCTTCATCAGTCCCTTCATATCGGCCGCATTGGAAGGATAAGCTATCTTGATGCCTTTAATAGATAAAAGCGTGGTTTCAATACTGGCGCTGTGGTAAGGACCGCCACCGCCATACGCCCCTACCGGCACGCGTATCACCGCCGGCACGGCAAACTTGCCATTGCTCAGAAAATAAGATTTAGCCATTTCTACTACCAGCTGGTTAAAACCGGGATAGATATAATCGGCAAACTGTACTTCTACTATAGGTCTCGCACCGGTTGCACACATGCCTACTACTGAGCCAATAATATACGCTTCCTGTATGGCGGTATTAAACACGCGGTGATCTCCAAAACGCTCGGCCAGCGTAGCCGTTTCCCTGAACACACCGCCCAGCCTTCGGCC
>DATJGC010000155.1:0-4095 GCA_035495345.1 Chitinophagaceae bacterium
TGGTACGCAGTTACTTTTTCGCGATTGGAACAGCCTGGCCGCCAATGGTAACGCCAGGTTCAGCATTGAACAGGCGGCGGGCGCCGAGGTTTGGGATGTGTCGGAACCTGCAATGCCGGTGAAAATGAGTTGCATAACAAGCGGCAGTAGCCTTGGTTTTACCAATACCAGCGCCAGTCTCCATGAATATTGCTGCTTTAAACAATCCTTCCTGCTGCCCACCCTGCTGGGTAAGCTGTCTAACCAGGATATTCATGCTGCCGCGCCCGCGGGCATGCTCATCATTTGTTATCCCCCGTTTTTGGCCCAGGCCAGGCGCATCTCAGATTTTCACCGGCAGCAGGACCAGTTATCATCCCTTGTACTGACTACCCAGCAGGTGTTCAACGAATTTTCGGGCGGCAGCCCGGATCCGGTGGCCATTCGCAACTGCATGAAGATGTTCTACGACAGGGCAGGGGCAGACAGTAGCCTTCGCCCAAAATATCTTTTGCTATTGGGCGATGCCTCTTTTGACTACAAAGACCGGCTGCCCAACAATACCAATTTTGTACCCGGCTACCAGAACAATGCTTCCTTTGACCCCGTGGCCAGCTATACCTCAGATGATTTTTTTGGTATGTTGGATGACAGTGATGATATCAATGCGCCCAACGCCGCCAATCTGCTGGATATTGGCATTGGGCGAATACCCGCCCGCAGCGTAGACGAGGCAAGCGCCTTTGTTGATAAACTGCTGCAATACAAAGACCCCAAAAGCCTGGGCGCCTGGCGCAACCAGCTGAGTTTTATTGCAGACGACCAGGATGCTAACCTTCACCTGAATGACGCGGAAGCCGTAAGCGCCGCCGCTTCGGCTACCAATGCCCTGTTCCAGGTAAATAAATTTTTTCTCGATGCCTTTAAACAGGAAGTCTCGCCGTTTGGGAAAAGCTACCCAATGGCCAACAGGGTCATTAATGATCAACTGCAAACAGGCAATCTTATCTGGAATTACAGCGGTCATGGCAGTTACAGTCGGCTGGCCGAAGAAGGCGTGCTGGACAGAGATATAGCCAACGGACTAACCAATAATTATCGCCTTCCATTGATTATCACCGCTGCCTGTGATTTTGCCCCGTTTGATAACCCCGCCATCCAATCGCTTGGAGAAGATCTATTGTTTCAGCCCAATACCGGCGCCATTGCATTAATGACCACCACCAGGCTGGTATACTCTTACAGTAACCGCATCATGAACCGCAATTATTTGCAGGCAGCGCTACAGCTAAAGCCAGATGGCAGTTACCCAAGCCTGGGAGAGGCCGTACGCCAGGCAAAGAATGTCACCTATCGTACGCAATATGATATTACCAATAACCGCAAGTTTACCTTGTTGGGAGACCCTGCGTTAACGCTTTCCTTCCCCGCTTACCGGGTAGAAACAGACAGCGTAAATGGGCTTACTCTAAGTGCGGTGCCCGATACCTTGCAGCCACTGCAAACCTGCAGCATAGCGGGCAGCATCAGGGATACCAGGGGAAATATTATCAACGGCTTCAACGGGCAGGTATTGATGACTGTGCAGGATGCGCCACAAACCAACCGTACGCTGGGCAATGATGCAGACAGCTACCCGCAAGATTTTCAGGTGGGCGGTAACCTGCTTTTTAAAGGAAAAGCGCAGGTAATAAATGGCCGATTCTCGTTCTCGTTTTTGCTGCCAAAAGACCTGCATGCAAATGCACTTGCGGGCCGCATCAGCTATTATGCAGACAATGGTAAAGAAGACGCCAATGGCATGTTTAACAGCTTTTTAGTAGGCGGGGCGCCATTGCCAAGCAGCGATAACAGTGGTCCGGTAATCAAAGCATACCTGAACAATCAAAATTTTGTAGACGGACAAACCGTACCCGCAGATCCGGTATTGTTTCTGCAGCTTTCAGATGCTTCAGGCATTAATATTGCTGGTACGGGCAGCGGAAAGGGTATTACGGTGGTTATTGATGGCGATGCGTCCAATACCTACCTGCTGAATAATTTGTATGAGGCAGACAGTAATACCTACCAGCGCGGCAGGCTGCAGTGGCCGCTAACTGGTTTGGAAGCCGGCGAACACAGGCTTTTGATTACGGTATGGGATGCAAATAATAACAAGACTGAGCTGACCCTGCATTTCAGGATGTTGAATAAGGAGAAGCTGGCCATTACAAAATTGTTTAATTATCCAAACCCATTTGTAAACAGCACCCGGTTTCATGTTGAGTACAATCGTGGTGACCTGCGGCCGGAACTTAATATTAGAATAATCAGCCTTTTTGGACAGGAATTGAAAACCATCAGGGCTACAATAAATAGCAACGGAAGCCGTTCAAGTGATATTGATTGGGATGGAAGGGGAAACAACGGCGCAATGCTGCCCCCCGGCATCTATATCTACCAGCTTCAGTTACGGTCTGCAACAGATGATCAGACTTCAGTAAAGTGTGGTAAACTGCTGAGACTTTAGACATAGTTGCTTTAAAATCTGTAATTTAGCGGCTCAAAAAACAAAACCTGCCACTTATAGAAGAGAACTGTACGTAAATTTATTTAGATGAAAAGCAATAAGACCTTCAAACTAATTGCGTCAATTTTACTCATTTCTGGAACATCTGCATTAAAGGCACAGACTGACGGTAAGATCAATGTGGTTACAACAGCCGTTCCATTTTTACGTATATCACCGGATGCCCGTGCGGGCGGTATGGGAGAAGTGGGCATTGCTACCTCACCGGATGTAAATTCCGGTTTCTGGAACCTGGCAAAAACACCTTTCAATGAAAGCAAGGGTGGTATTGGTTTAACCTACACGCCCTGGTTGAGGAAATTGCAGCTTAATGACGTTTACCTGGCTACCCTGTCTGGTTACTATAAACTAAGTGATAACGAGGCCATCACCGGCTCCATGCGTTATTTCAGCCTTGGTAATATTCAATTCACAGATAATTCAGGCCAGGATCTTGGCCAGTTCAGACCCAGGGAATTCAGTTTTGATGCGGGGTACAGTCGTAAACTGTCAGACAAAATTGGACTGGGCGTAGCGCTTCGTTATATACATTCTAACCTGGCATCTGGTGCGGCTGGTACTTCAGGTACTACCTATAAAGCAGGCAATGCCATTGCAGGTGATATCTCTTTGTATTACCATGGTCTTAACCAGGCAGGTGAAGGATGGAATATGGGTGTGGTACTTTCTAACCTGGGTTCAAAGATTGGCTATACCAATGATGCCAACCAAAAAGATTTTATCCCCGCTAACCTGGGTCTTGGCGTAGCACATACCTGGGTATTTGATGAAAGCAATAAAATAACCCTGGGTCTTGATGTAAATAAGTTATTGGTGCCAACACCACCAGTGTACACAGGTGTATATTCTACTGACTCCGCAGCACAGGTACAATACCGTACAAAGAGTTCTATCAACGGATGGTTCAGCTCCTTCAGTTCTCCCGGCGGTTTCTCTGAAACGCTGAAAGAATTCCAGTTGTCTGGTGGTATGGAGTATACCTACATGGATCAGTTCTCATTGCGCGGCGGCTATTTTTACGAAGACAAATTAAAAGGCAACCGTAAATATTTTACACTGGGTGCTGGTCTTAAATACAATGTATTTGGACTGAACGTTTCCTATATCATTCCCTCCGGCAGTGGTATTAACCAGAATCCATTGTCAAGCACACTGCGCTTCAGCCTGGTGTTTGACCTGGACAGTGAAACCAACGGAAGCGATAAATAAACCGATCTAATTTTCCCGACGTCACAAAAAATATAGCAAAGCGCCCTTTCCGGGGCGCTTTTGTTTTTTACGTGCCGCCACTGGTTGTGCATTAAGCAAGAGAATACCGATACATTTGCTTTCAACAGCAATTAAATTACACACAGCATGTCATACAGGATAGGTTTTGGAATAGATTTTCACCAGCTGGCAGAAGGCCGTGCGCTCTGGATAGGGGGCGTAGAGATACCGCATCACAAAGGATCACTGGGCCACAGCGATGCCGATGTGCTGTTGCATGCTATTTGTGATGCCTTGCTGGGTGCACTGGCATTGGGTGATATTGGTGTGCATTTTCC
>DATJGC010000156.1:0-10252 GCA_035495345.1 Chitinophagaceae bacterium
CCCTGAAGCTGTAGCGCTTCGCAATATGGAATGAATCCGTTTCTGCCACTACCCTGCGTTGCAATTTCAGCAACTGGTAATTGCCCTCATTCAGCAACTGTGTAAAATTGTTTTTTCCCTCAATGTTGATAAGCGGCTCTGCATAATCATTGGCAAAAACAGACAGCTGCTTTGTAGTGTCCTTATCCTGGTAAAAAACTATCTTATGTATCATCCCTGCGGGTGCTACCATCTCCTCGCCCGTCTTATTCATAAAATGCACCTCGCCACTTACCAGGTTTAAACGGGTGGGCATCAGCCAGCGTTCACGGTTATCTTGTCCATACAGGATGGCCCATTGCCAGTTGTCTTGCAAAAAAGGACTTCCCTGCACTTTACTGTATGGTATGCCGTTGCTGAAATTGGAAGCACCGTAGATAAGCACACTGGCATCCATGGGTTTTGCATTAGGCATGGCTTCCATAATCACCTGTGCATGGCCATTAGCGGCTATGCAAAGCACAGCAAGCAGGGCGGTCATGCCGTACCATAGATGTTTGCGCAGGTTCTTTTTCATACAATTAAATTCGGCGGGTTATTATTATTGGTTTGTCAGCATGGTTTAATGATACCCGTATTCTTTCAGGTGTGTATCATTGTCTCTCCATTTGGGTTTCACTTTTACAAACAATTCAAGAAAAACTTTTCTGCCCAGGAATTGCTCTATGTCTGCACGCGCCTTCATACCCAGCACTTTTATGCCCTGGCCTTTTTCACCCAGTATAATGCCCTTTTGCGTATCTCTTTGTACAATAATGTCTGCCTGTATTTTTACCAGGGTGGTCTTTTCTTTGAACTCCTGTACCAGTACCGTGGTATGGTAGGGTATCTCTTCCTCGTACAGCTCATAAATTTTTTCGCGGATCATTTCACCCACAAAAAAGCGGACAGGCAGGTCCGTTATATCATCTGCTGCAAAAAAGGGCTCGCCTTCAGGCAGCAGGGCGGTAAGCCGGGCCAGGAGTTGATCCGTCTGCTGGTTTTTGATGGCTGCAATGGCAATGGCATCGGTACAGTAAGGCTGTTGCTTAAAAAATGAAAGCGCGGCCTCGGTTCGCTCCTTGCCAACTTTATCCATTTTGTTGCATACCACCAGCACGGGTACCCTGAGGGCCAGTGCCGTAAAAATATCGTTTGATTCAGTGGTATCCTTATCAGTAAGATCATGCAGCAGAACAGCCACATCTGCATCTTCCAGCGCCTCCTTTACGGCCGTCATCATGCGTTCATGCAACTTATACTTGGGCTCAATGATACCCGGCGTGTCTGATAAGATCAGCTGGTACTCTTCTGTGGTAAGTATGCCTTTAATGCGGTGGCGGGTGGTTTGTACTTTGGAAGAGGTAATAGCCAGCTTCTCGCCCAGCAGGACATTCAGCAGGGTGCTTTTCCCTGCGTTGGGCTTACCAAAAATATTTACAAAACCTGCCTTCATAATCCCTGCTTGGGTAGCCGCTGGCTGCTATGGCAGTGCAGGGGCTGTTAACAAATGTACTTAATAAAAAAGCCCACGCAGAAGGTGGGCTTTCTTTGTTGCGAAGGGAGGGATCGAACCTCCGACCTTCGGGTTATGAGCCCGACGAGCTACCGCTGCTCTACTTCGCGATGTATGGGGTGCAAATGTAAGACAAAGTACATGCACCAACAAAATAAAAAAGAAAAAGCCGCAGATTAAGCGGCTTTTTCTTTTAAGAAGTTGTCTGTCAGCTTTTCTTTATGCTACTGGCTCCACTCTTACTCATTTTTTTTATGACGCCATTGCCTCTTATTACTATATCACTGGCACCGGTGGCATTGGCGGATATCTCTTTTTCTACCGTAATTTTTATATCAGAGGCGCCGGAGGCCTGGGCCTCGCAGGTTTGTACCACCAGGTCAAAGTCTTTTACATCGCTGGCGCCGCTGGCCTCAATATCAAGCATGCCCACCTTGCCCTTTACCATCATATCAGAGGCGCCGCTGATGCGTGCCGTCAGTTTTTCAATGTCTACCACACCCTTTATATCGCTGGCGCCCACCAGTTTCAGATCAAGGCTGGCAGCCTTCAGTACGCCATTTATTTTTACATCACTGGCACCGGAAGCTTTTAAAGAACTGATGTTTTTAAAAGAGATATAGGCTTTCAATTTTTTGTTGCCGGTAGGCCAGTGCATGCCATCATTTTCATACCAGATGCTAAGTATGCCGTCTCTTACTTCGGTTCTGATCCTGTCTCGGTACTTTGTCTCAGTAGCAGACACAGCAATGCCGTCTTCATTGCCCTGGGTAATATAAATATCAATACCGCCTGCTACGGAAATACCGTTAAAAGCACTGATATTTCTCTTTTCGGCATTTTCATCATTGATAAGGGTTTGTTGCGCTTGCGCTACGTGAAGGCTCACCATCAGTAGCAATGCGCTGAATAATTTTTTCATAATAGCGGGGGTTTTATAAAAGTTCTTTAGAAGCCAATTTACTGCTGTTTAGCCATTTTTCTTTACACTGCCGCCGCTGCCGGTAGACACTTTGGTGATAACGCCATTGCCTTTGTAACGGATATCGCCACCACTGCTGGCTTCGGCAGAAAGCTCTTTGTTTACGCTCACTTCAATAGCGCCACCGCTGCTGGCATCTGCATCGCACTTGTCGCTGATTAGCTCATACCCATACACACCTGCGCCGCTGCTGGCTTCCAGGCTGGCACTCTGTGCCTTGCCACTGATACGCGCTATAGCACCGCTTGAACCATCTACTGATAAACTGCCGGCATCCAGCGCTCCCTTAAAACCTGCACCGGAAGACAGTTCAATGCGCAACTTGCCGCCGTTCAGCTGACCGTCTACCGTAGTATAAGAACCGGCGCTGCCATGCAGCAAATCAATTTCTTTAAAAGACACATAGGCCTTCAATTTTTTTCCGTTGGAGCTCCAGTCTTTGTACCACTTGGTATCGTAATAGATCTTGAGTACACCATCTACCACTTCTGTCTTAATATTATCGCGGTATTCTTTGGTGGCGGCACTCACTGCTACGGCCTCGGTACTGCCCTGCTTGATAATAAGGTCAATGCCATTGGATACCCGTATTGCATGAAAGCTGCCCACCTTGCGGGCCTCTGCATTGGCATCATTAATAACTTTTTCTTGTGCAAATCCACCGGCCACGGCCAGCAGGCAAAAACATGCTGCAATTAGTTTTTTCATACCCATTTTTTTGATAAGACGTTAGAGCTGATAAAATGTTACAGCAATTATTTTTTTCTGACCTATTTTTGCAGCAGTTCTGCCAAAGTTGGCGGAACCAGTGTCCTCGGGGTGCTGTCCGCTAAGCGGCCGGCTGAGATAATACCCGTAGAACCTGATCAGGGTAATGCCTGCGCAGGGAAGGTGAACAACAATCGTTCTCTCCTCTTTTGCTTTGCAGCATTTCCCTCAACACAATTTTATTAACAGCAGCCGGTGAAAAACAAGCGCTTGTGTATACCACGGCTATGTTCTCATCTGCTGCACAAAAAAAGTTTCATGAAAAAATTGTTTTGGGGAATTTGCTTTTTGACCATTGGTGCCATCAGCTTTGGCCAGTCAAAAACAACTCTCTTAATTACCAACGCCGCCGGTGAGCCGGTGCCCAATGCCAGTATTGAATTAGAAAAGACCGGCAGTTTTGTGGCCAGTGATGATGGCCGCTTTTCCTTTACCACCCGGCAGCAGGGCCTGCTTCGCTGCCAGGTAAGCAGTGTTGGCTACAGCCCGCTTGATACCAGCATCCTGCTGCCCGCCAGTACCATAACTCTTGTGCTGCAACAACCCTCCCTCTTCCTGGAACCCGTAGAAATTAAGGCGCTACGTGCGGGTGAAAAGGCACCATTTGCAAAAACCAACCTGGGTAAGGCCGCCATTGAAAAACTGAACCTGGGGCAGGACCTTCCCTTTCTGCTTAACCAGACACCCTCTGTTACCGTTACTTCAGATGCCGGCAACGGCGTAGGCTACACGGGCATCCGTATCCGCGGTACAGATGCCACCCGTATCAATGTTACGGTGAACGGCATCCCATACAATGATGCAGAAAGCCAGGGTACTTTTTTTGTAGACCTTCCAGACATTGCTTCTTCACTCAGCAGCCTGCAGGTGCAGCGCGGCGTGGGTACCTCTTCCAATGGGGCGGGTGCTTTTGGTGCCAGCATTAACCTGAGTACCAATGAGACCAATGAAAATGCCTATGCTGCTGTAAACAATAGCTTTGGTTCATTTAATACCTGGAAAAACACGGTGCGCTTTGGTACGGGCTTGATTAACCAGCATTTTACTTTTGACGCGCGGCTGTCGAAAATAAGCAGCGATGGTTTTATCGACCGCGCCAGCACTTCGCTCAAAAGTTTTTATACCAGCGCCGCTTATACAAACAAGAATACCTCCCTTCGGTTTAATATTATTTCAGGTACAGAAAAGACCTACCAGGCCTGGAATGGTATTCCGCAATACAAACTGTTTTATAACAAAGACAGCCTGTTGAACCACTATTACAATAACCTGGGTTCATTGTATTTTACGGCAGCAGATTCTTCCAATCTTTTTAACAGCAACCCGCGTACGTACAATGTATTTACCTACGCCAACCAGACAGATAATTACCAGCAGGATCATTACCAGCTCTTCTTCAACCAGCGCGCAGGCAATCACTGGAGCTTTAATACCGCTTTGTATTTATCAAAAGGCAAAGGTTATTACGAGGAATATAAGAACGATGCCTCCTACAGCAGCTATGTCCTGCCGGCGGTAACCATGGGCAATGCCACCATTAAAAAAACGGACCTGGTACGGCAGCTCTGGCTAAACAATAATCTCTACGGTACCATCTTCTCTGCAGTGTATAAAACGGCCAGGGCACAGTGGAGCACCGGTGGTGGATGGAACGAGTACGATGGCAAACACTATGGCAATATTACCTGGGCCGCCAATGGTGCACCCAATAATTACCAGTGGTATTATAACAAGGCGGTAAAAAAAGACTTTAACCTGTACAGCAAATACCAATACAAATTAACCAGCCAGCTGGAGTTACTGGCAGATCTTCAATACCGGCGCGTAAACTATCGCATCAATGGCACCAGGAAATTCCCTGACCTGCAGGTAGATACCCGCTTCAATTTTTTCAATCCCAAACTGGGTCTTACCTACACCGCGGGCACGCTGCAGGCCTATGCCTCCTATGCAGTAGCCAATAAGGAACCCAACAGGGATGATTATGAGACCGGCGCACTGGCAGCGCCACGGCGTGAGCAGCTGCATGATGTGGAACTGGGACTGGAAGACAATAAATTCAACTACGCCTGGGGCATCAACCTCTATTACATGCGCTATAAAGATCAGTTGGTGCTCACCGGAAAAATAAATGATGTGGGCGATGCATTAAGACAAAATGTTGCCAGCAGCTACCGCGCAGGCATTGAATTACAGGGGCGGTACAAACCCGCCAGGGCCGTGCAGTTGAGTGGCAATATCACCATCAGCGAGAACAGGATCAATAATTTTTATGATAATTTACCCAGGTATGATGTAAACTTTAACCTGGTGCAGCAGGATACTTTCTACTATCGCAAAACCAGTTTATCCTTCTCGCCGGCGGTGATTGCTTCCGGCATGCTGCAGGTATTTCCTTTTGCCAACGCTGAGATTAACAGCAGCATAAAATATACCGGCAAGCAATACCTTGATAATACAGGCAACGATGCAAAAAGCATCAGCGGGTATTTTACGCAGGATCTTACATTGCAATACAATCTTCATACACCGTTTAGTAAACAACTGAGCATCATTGCAAGGCTCAACAACGTATGGAATAAGTTGTACTCTTCTAACGG
Organism: Chitinophagaceae bacterium; assembly: GCA_035495345.1. Classification (GTDB taxonomy): domain Bacteria; phylum Bacteroidota; class Bacteroidia; order Chitinophagales; family Chitinophagaceae; genus JACMLD01. The sequence continues at coordinate 5,885 of DATJGC010000156.1, forward strand.
TTATACCTATAGCTATATTTATGATAAGTCGCTGGTGCGCGAGAATTTCTACTACCCCATGGCAGGGCGAAATTTTATGCTGGCGGTGAATGTCAATTTCTAAATGCCTGATAATTCCCTTCACTTACCCTGGCCTGGCTGCCACAACGCAAATGCGTAGATGGTTGGGCTAGGGTAAACCAGGGAGTTTGTTTGAGGTGCTTTGTTTTGCAGACCAAAGATCAATTGTAGCTTAGGCGTGGAGCTTGTGGTGGCCTTACGGTTTCTTACTTTACAAGACAGGTAGAAACGCATGCTACTCCTTTCACTTTATTGCAGCTATTTTTTCACACAGGGCTAACGGAGCTAACAGAGCATACAGGTAGAAAACTTACTGTTTTTTTGGCGCCTCCTCCTTCTCTTCTACACAAACGCTCTTTTTCTCTTTCTCCTCTTAGCCTCCTATTGCCCAAATTTCTCCTGCCAGGCCAGCATACCACCCTCTACGTTTACGGTATTTTTAAAACCCATGCTTTCCAGAAAGAGTGCGGCAGTGGCGCTGCGTTTACCGCTGCGGCAATGCAGTATTACTTCTTCATCCTTCAGATCATCCAGCTCATCTGCCTGCATGGATTGTATTTTGCCCAATGGCACCAATTGTGCCCCAATATTGAATTCCTGGTATTCATTGGGCTCACGCACATCAATGATATGCAGTTTTTCTCCGGCATCCATTCTGGCTTTTAATTGTTCAACAGTGATGGTTCGCATGGTATCAGCAATTAAATAGGTTAGACAATATTTTGTTTATGGGCGCAAGCAGGTTAATGCATTGCGGGGCTTGCTAAGTTAGTAATTATTGGGCGCCGGCGGCGATGCCTTGGCGGCAGAATCAATGGCGGGTTTTTGTACGCCCAGCCATATATCAATCAGCTGTCCCTGGTGGATGCGGTTAACGCGGTGGTCTTCCGTTAATCTCTCAGGGCTTTGGCGGTAAATATAGGAGTTGGCAGAATCCTTTACGTCTTTATCAAATGCCCTTGAGCCAAACTCAAGCCCATTGCCTTCCATCAGCACCTTGGCATCTGCGTAGGTCATGCCCACTAAATCTGGTACAGATATATTAACATCAGAAATACCGTTGCTGATGACCAGGTCAATTTTTGAACCCGTTGGAATGCGGGTACCAAAGGGTATTTCTTCGCCCTTATACAATTGTTTTTTGATGGAGTTCTTGGCAAAGTCGGCCACAAAGCTGGTGTCTCCCAGCTTCAGCCCGGTTTGCTTCAGTAATATCTCTGCGCTTCTGAAACTTTGTCCTACCAACTGCGGCATCTGTATCAGCGGCGGCGCAGAACGGTTGATGGTAAGGTATACGGTGCGGTTGATTTTCACTTCTGCATCTGCGTCCGGAAATTGTTTTACCACGCTCAGCGGGGGCAGGCTGTCTACATACACGGAGTCTTGTATAACAATATCAAAGCCCTGGGTCTCCAGCTGCTTCTTTGCCTCGGCCAATCCCTTACCGGCTACCTGCGGAATCTTCAGGATCTTGCCATGGTGCGTAATCCAGTTGAGTGATAGTAAAAAAATAAAAAGCAGTACCGTTACCAGTACAATGGCGAAGAGAATATTTGCCCAGAGGGGACGTCTTGTTATAAATTGAAACACGTTGGCTACACTGTTTTAAAGGTAAATGATGGCGGCCTACTACTGCCATCATACAATTATTGGTGAATGGCGATTGCTTATTTTTTTCTTTCCAGTGCATCATTCACCAATGCGGTGTAGAATGACTGCAGCGTCCAGCCCATGGCAGCCACCTGCTGGGGCACCAGGCTGGCTTCCGTTTGCCCGGGCACGGTATTTATTTCCAGCATAAAGGGCGCGCCCTTGGCTTCGTTATAAATAAAATCGATGCGCACAATACCCCTGCAATTAAATACAGCGTAGATTTTCCTCGCTGCCTCACGCACTTTCTCGGCAATGGATTCATCTACTACGGCGGGCGTTATTTCTTCGGTAAAACCGGCGGTGTACTTCGCTTCAAAATCAAAAAACTCTTTGCGCGTTTTTATTTCTGTAAACGGAAGGGTGATGATCTTGCCTTTGGATTGAAAAACGCCAATGGTAAATTCTCTGCCTTCAATAAATTCTTCTACCAGTACCTGGTCGTCTTCTCTAAACGCTTTTTCTATGGCCGAACCCAGTTCTTCTGAGGCGTTGTTTACGCGAGACATACCAATGCTTGACCCGCCATTATTCGGTTTTACAAATACCGGGAAACTCAGCTGGCTGGTAACTTCTTCCGCGCTGGTAAAGCGGTCTTTAATCAGCAATACAGATTTAGCAACATGTATACCGGAGAAGGCAGCCACCGCTACCGTATAGCGTTTATTAAAGGTAAGTGCGGAGGTAGCAGCATCGCAGGAGGTGTAAGGAATGCCCAGCATATCCAGGTAGCCCTGTAATTTGCCATCTTCTCCGGGCGTGCCGTGTATGCCAATGAAGGCGGCATCAAAGCTGATCTTTCCACCCGCAATGCTGAGTGAGAAATCATCGCGGTTAACGGGTATCTTTTCACCGGCGGGGGTAGTATACCACCAGCCCGCGGTGGTTATATCAATACAGTATACGTTGAACAAAGAAGCATCCAGGTGGCGCTGAATGGTAACAGCACTTTTGTAAGATATAGTGGCCTCGCCTGAATAGCCGCCTGTAACAAAGGCAATGGTTGGTTTTTGCGTCATAGATGATGTTGATTGCTGTGCCGGACTGGTGCCAACAGTAACGCAAATATTGAGTAAAAATTTAAGAACAGGAAAAGTCTTCTCAAAAAAGCCGCTGTACAGGTTAACAGGGGTGTTGGCTGGTGCAGAGCCTAATAAAAAAGGTGAAGGGTTTTATTAATCCCCTTCACCAGATTTCCAGCGAGACATATCACCCGCTTATTGAAGTGTAGCTTACGGGCTACAGGTTGAAACGTTTTGATAGCGTTAAGTTAAACCAATTTTATGGGCGCCTGTCTATTTGGTCTTAAAAGTTTTGCACAGTGCGCGGCGCTCATGGTTATGGCCGTAACCCATTAAAGTCCAGATACCCGGGCTTCAGCCAGGTTAGATGTGCAGCTTCTCTTTTTTCTGCATCAGTTCTTCTACGGTTTCAGTATACATTTCATCTGGTACGCAGCAGTCTACCGGGCAAACAGCCGCACATTGCGGCTCTTCATGAAAGCCCTGGCATTCTGTACATTTATTGGGAGTAATATAGTAAGTATCCACGCTGATGGGGGCATTCTTCTGGTTGGCATCTACCACCGTTCCGTCCAGCAGGGTAAATTGTCCCTTTACAGTGGTGCCATCTGCAATGGCCCATTCCACGCCGCCTTCATAGATTGCATTGTTAGGACATTCGGGCTCGCAGGCACCGCAGTTGATACACTCTTCTGTAATTTTTATGGCCATGTTTGATATAATTTAATGAGTTAGTTACGAGTATCTTTACTGCAAAAATAATAAGGCACAATGAATTTACAAGAACGTATTGATTTATTAGTGAAACTGGGCAAATATTTACGTTCCAATGAGGATGCATGGATAAACGCTAAACAAAAAGCATCGCAGGAAAATGGCTGGTTCCTTCCTGCTTTTATACAACTGGCAGCCGATAGCATTGCAGACCAATTTTTATCTGAACCCGCACTCAACAGTTTTGTAAGTGCCTACCAGGTACCCGCAACAACGCCTGCACCAAAAACGGTAGGACTGGTAATGGCGGGCAATATACCGCTGGTTGGTTTTCACGACTGGCTCTGCATTTTCTTAAGCGGGCACCGCGCGCTGGTAAAAACATCGTCTAAAGACAAGGTGCTAATTACCCATATTGTAGATAAACTGGCCAGCTGGAATGAGGAAGTTACCACACAAACCGTTTTTTCCGAGATGCTGAAGGGTTGCGATGCCTATATTGCTACCGGCAGCAACAATACCGCGCGCTACTTTGATTATTATTTCAGCAAGTACCCGCATATCATACGGCGCAACCGTACTTCGGTGGCGCTGCTTACAGGCAATGAAGATGCCGCTACTCTTGCATTGCTGGCAGATGATGTAAACCTGTATTTTGGACTGGGCTGCAGAAACGTTACAAAAATCTATGTACCGCAGGGCTACAACTTTGTTCCGCTGCTGGAAAGCTTTAACAGGTATGCCTACTTTGCAGACAATGCCAAGTACAAAAACAATTATGATTACCAGCTGGCCATATTGCTGCTCAACCACCAGTACTATATGACCAATGGCTCCGTGCTGCTGGTAGAAAATAGCGCTCCCTTCTCCGCCATCAGCCAGCTGCATTATGAATACTACCAGGGCCAGCCGCATGAAATAG
>DATJGC010000157.1:0-8442 GCA_035495345.1 Chitinophagaceae bacterium
GGTAAAAAAGGTGAAGTGGCTTTTGTGCGATGAGGCTGCAGACGGTGGAGCCGTTGAATAGTTCTCCCAAACTTCTTTTGCATTTTCCGAAAATATTTTGGCAGGTGGTTATTCCCCGCCCTGAAGGTCTGGTGATAGGCTAGCCAGACCACCAGTATGGTGCTGAAATAAAAAAAGCGGTAGAGTTGAAAGCAAATAATTTTTTGCAACACTGTTTTGCGCGCAAAAATGCTGGCGAGGCGCTGCATTTGGAAATCGATATGATAGGCTTCATCAATCAGGATATCGGTACAAATCTGCTGCAACAGCGCACAGTTTGTAGCATCTTTGAGAGATTGATAAAATACCTGTGCGGTGCTTTCTACGGTTACCACTGCCAGCGTCCAGCATTCCATGCTTGTATTGAAGTAGCGCACTTTCCTGAACAACCAGTCTGTCCAATGATGCTGTAACCGCTCCTCGCCAATGGCATCCAGGTAACGCCCAAGGTTGGCGCCATGCTTTTGTTCCTCTTTAATAAACCATTGCACCGCCCGGTAATAATGGGTATCGCCCACCGCGCTGGCATAATTATTTGCTGCCGCTAAAAGATGTGCGCCGTCAGAGGTTTCTCCCAACTGCCATCCCTGCAAACCTTTGAGTACCGATTTTTTTTCAGCGGCACTGATGGTAGGAGCCAGTTGCCAGTTTATACGCTGTTGCTGGATATTATGCCTGAAATGACCAATCCATTCTTGAGAAGTTTGCACAGGATGAATTTTTTGTGGTTAATAATGTAACGACCTGCTGAGTTTACAAAGGGTAGCATAGATAATGCTGAGGAAGAAAGAAAATATGAGCACCATGGCCCAGGCATTCCTGCATTCAATTGGATGCAGCAGTATATGGCCAATGTCCAGCAAAAGGCGGAAAGGGTTACTTACAATATCCCAGCTGTTATAGCGCAAATACCTGCCAATGTAAATGCCGGCTGCGTTTAGTACCATTACCGGGTAAATAAACAGGAACTGGTGACGGAACGGCCAGCGCGCCTGCACAATTTTCTCCATGTGACGTACAGACAGGATGCCCAGTAGCAGCGCGTTCCAGGCAAAGCAGAAAATCAACAGCAGATCAAACCAGCGTGGCAATGCATGGATATCATACAAATGAAAAAGGTCTGTTAGCATGTAGAACGAGTTAGGGATAAAGAGCAGCCAGCCTGCGAAGATGCCTCCAAACTTCCACCTGCTTTCTATCCACGCGGGCCGTTGCATGAGTAATTGAGAAAGATAAAACGGTACAAAGGCGAGGAACAGGTTCCATACCAGGAAGTAAAAGGTGATTTGTCCTGCATAAATGCTTCTTACCAGCAACAATACCAGCGAGAAGCCAACGGAAGTAAGTAAGAGTCCCTGTACGCCTGAACCGATCCGTTCAGCAAGTGTAAATGGATGCGAACCTGTTATTTTTCTGTTCATAGTAAAGCGGGTATAAAGATGATACAAGCGGTGGCCAGCGCAATAATGGCCGTTACCAGTACGGCTGCTGCGGCCAGGTCTTTTATAAATTTTATTTGCGGGTGCTGTTCTGCGCAAACCATATCGCACAATTGCTCAATTGCGGTATTAAAGAGTTCGGCCATCCACACCAGGCCAATGGCGAGCAGTATAAAAAGCAGTTGCGTAAGCGGCAGTGCCAGGTAGATACTTAAACCAATAGCAGCGATGGTAGCGGCTGCATGAATGATGGCATTGTGTTGCGTGCTGAAGAAATGCCTTATGCCAGCAAAAGCATAGGTAAAACTTTTAGCGCGTTTGCGTAGCGAAAATTTAGTGGTCTGCATGTTCTTTTTTTTGAGGCCCGCATCCTGCCCGCCCCTTGAAAGGGGCAGACCTTTATTGATGGAAAACGGGCTGGGTATATATTCATTAAAGATTAGGAATGGCTGCAGGTGCAGGCTGGTACCAGTTAATTTTTCTGCTGCCGTACATGACCAGTGCCAGCACAATAAACAGTCCTATGCTGCCTACCAACAGTGCGGTGTCTTCTAACCGGATAAGTATAAAGATGAAGACATACAAACAAGTCAATACACCCGCAAACAGGCTGGCTGTTTTCCAGAGACGGAAATGACTCTTCGCGTACAATGTAATCAGCAGCACGGTAGCCGTGGCGGCAATGGTATAAGCCTGATCAAAAAGAATGAATTCACTTAGCGATAGCAGCAAGGTATAAAAGATAACAAGCGCCAGTCCTACCAGCACATACTGCACGGGATGCAGCGGTTTCTTTTGCATCAGCTCCACAATAAAAAACAGGGAGAAGGTGAGGCCGATAAACAGGATGGCATACTTAACGCTGCGCATGGTCTTGGCGTACTGGTCAGAAGGTTGCAGCATGCTTACGCCAAAGGCAAAGGCTTCTTTGTCAAATTCATCTCCGCGTAATACGGTGCCAAAGGGCAGGTTAGCCTTGTTGATTGTCCAGCTGGCCGTAAAGCCTGCAGGAGAAACGGTGCGTTCACCGGGCAGGTTGTTACCGTCAAAGGAAGGACTGTTCCAGGAAGATTTGATATCAATGCGTGTGTTGCCCGCCAGTGGTAAAAAATGCAGCTGTTCGCTACCTTTTATTTTGAGTTGCATGCTAAACGGGATGCTTTGATGAAGGGCAGCGGCGGTAAGCGGCACGGGTACCGATAATCCGGTTTTATCCAACTGGTTGGCCGGCAGTCCGGGTGATAATTCATAGCTGCCTGCATTGAAATTAACAACCACTTTTTCTTCAATGCCTTTAACATCTGTGATACCAAAACAAATACGTGCATTCTCCCATTGAAGAGAAGCAGAGTCAATATCCTGCGGCAGCTGGATGATAAACTGGCCCTTACTCTGCAGGTTGCTTTTATACAGCAATACTTTATAAATAGAACGCGGGCGTATCTCCGGCGTTATTTCACCATTGATAGAAAGATTTTCAGGTAAGAAAAGCAGTGCTTTTGTAACCGTTACCGGTTTATTGTCTGTACCGGTTACCTGTGTGCGATAGGGCAGGTAGAGATAAGGACTTGCAATGGTTTGGTTGGAGGCCCATTTGCCGGTTACCTCTTTCACTACCTCTGCCTGGCGCTGTTGCCTTTCTGTAACAAGACTGCTTACAAATACGGTGGGTATCAGCATTAGTAGGATGAGCGCGCCGGTAATAAGCGCCTTGGTAAGCGTTTTATTGCCATTCAATTTTTCTGAAGACGGGGCATAATAAGGTTGTTGCGGGTCTTGTACTGTTTCCATTGTTTGATGTATTGATGGTAAATGATGTTGCGGTGTTAATGCAGGAAATACCTGCAGCAGCAGCTGGTTAGATAAGCGAAAGGCTACCAGGAAGCAGGCAAATAACAGTGCTGCAATGCCAATGCTATAAGTAAAAAATGAATAGCTGAACAGGCTGCTATCTTCTGCAAAGATGCCGGCGCCAACCAGTGCGTAAGGCAAAACGCCGCCCAGTGCAACCAATAACAACCGGGTGCGCCGGCTCCTGGCGGGTAAAGGCAGGCGCGCAATAAACGGCAGGCAGATAAGCAGCAACAATAAGACCGGCAGGCTGCCCAGTGTGGCAACTATGGTAACAATAATAGCCGCCGGTACTTCGTGATATTTTCCGATAGAAAGGATATAAAAAAAACACCCCGCACCAAAAACCATATTGGTAAGCAGCCAGAGCCTACAGGCCAGCAGAATGGTTGACCTTTTATTGATACATCTTGCTATTAAATGATACATGCCGTCAATTGTCTTCTGATTAAAAGTACTTTGTATTTCAAAGTATAGATGCAAAAAAAATTAGTTGATAGATCGAATCATTTGTTCAAGCGCATCCAGGTGTTGTTTAAAGGCTTTCTCCCCTGCTTTTGTAACGGAGTACAGGGTATTGGTTTTTCGGCCGATAAAACCCTTTTGCACTTTAATAAATCCATTTTCTTCCAGTGTTTTTAGGTGAGAGGCCAGGTTTCCGTCTGTAACATCAATCAGCTCTTTGAGGTCATTGAAATTAATTTCCGCATTTACCATGAGGGCGCTCATGATGCCCAGCCTGATGCGACTGTCAAACACTTTATTAAGATGCTCAATCGGATTCTTCATTACTTTCTATTATGCCGTTGCCGTTCTTTCATACTTGTTCCACATCAGCAGGCCGTAAATGATATGCAAAATACCAAATCCGGCCGCCCAAAAGTAAAGTCCGTACCCGGGCAGAAAAAGATTTATGCAACCAAGGGTAATTTCAAGCATGCCGAGGTAGCGCACCTCATCAAGGGTGTATTTGCTTCCGTTTATCAGTGCCAGTCCATAAAACAATAGGCAGGCAGGGCCAATGTATTTCCAGTCGTTTTGCTGCAACAGTGCCAGTACAAATACACCGCCGGCCAGCAGCGGTATACAAAGATTGATGAGCAAGCGCCTTGAACTGGCATTCCAGATAACCGTATTATTCTTCTTTGCTTTTTTCCAGGTAAAATAAAAACCCGCCAGCAGCGCCAGGCTCAGTACGGCAATACCAAGCAGGAAGAGCCGCCACTCCAGGTTGGCAAAATCATGCAGATCCCACTTTCCCCGGGTATTATAAAGTGTATAGTAATCGTTGATCCACTGATAGGCCAGCGCGGCGCCCACCAGTCCGAATATACCAGCAGCAATGCCACTCAAACCGCTGAGGCTTATAAAGCGGCTGCTCCGCTCCATGATGCGTTTGATATCCTGAAGATCAGATAAAGGCTGCTGGTAGCTCTCCATATAAAGTACTTTGAGATACAAAGTAAGATTAAAAAAGCGAATTTTCAAAAGTAAAAGGCAAAAACTTTTGATTGGCAAGCAAGTCAAAAGTAAAAAGGAAAAATTCAAAAGGCGTTTTTGCTATGCTGGTTTCACGCGGCGGTATGGCGGGGCAGCGGCCTGGCAAAGGCGCGTCAACCGTCTGACCCTTGGTCTGACGGCTTAAGGCGGTGAAGGCAAAGTCTGGAGACTTCGTATAGCGGCCTCCCTTTTGCTTAGAACAGATAACCGAAGTCTTAATCATGTTTTTGCAAGATTAAGCTGTTGCAAGACTTCGGTTATCTTGCGCCTCCTCGTTGCTTCACCGCCTCTTTGCGTCGCTGCGAGAAACAATCGACAGCAAAACAACCTGAGACTAAAAACTGAAAACTGCAAACTATATCCAAGCAAAAGAACTAAGAACTCGAAACTCGGAACTAAGAACTAGTTATCCAGCCCCAGCCGCCTTGAAATATTGGAGCTGAATTTATTATTGGGATCGTATTTCTTTTTGATGGCCATCCATTCCTTGTATTGCGGGTACATTGCTTTAAACATGCTTTCATTAAGCAATGCGTCTTTGCCGAGGTACAATCTTCCACCGGCGGCCAATACCTTTGCATCCAGCTTAGGGGTAAAAGCAAGCAATTGTTTAGACACCGGAAAATCAATGGCCAGTGTATAGCCCTGGAAGGGGAAGGATAGAATGCCCTGTCCATCGCCCATTCTTTTAAATACATTCAGGAAAGGCGTGCATCCGCTGGCGGCAATCATTTCCAAAATTTCTTTTAAGTGCTGCTTGCCATTTGCTTCCGGAATAACAAATTGGTATTGCACAAAGCCGCGTTTACCATATCCCTTGTTCCAGTTATTGATGGCATCCAGTGGAAAAAAGAACTTTTCGTAATGCACAAAATTCTTGGGTGAATTTTGTACAACGGCAATCACCCTGTTCAGCACGCGCACCGTTAACCCGTTCAATGCAAAAGACGGAAAGAAAAATGGAATGGACAGTTTACCGGTGGCATGCAGTTTCAGCGGATTTTCCTTCAGCTTCGGCGGCAGTTCAGACAGCTTTGCTGCATTGCCCAGTGTAAGCACGCCGCTGCCCAGTTTGCGGCCCTTGGCCAGCGCATCTATCCAGGCAACCGAATAATTGTATTCATGATCATATGTAGCAAGGGCTTCCAGCATATGATCAAGATCACGGATGACTACCGACTTCTGCTTAAAATAAGTGGTTTCTATTTTTCTTAGTTGTATGGTGGTGGTGAGTATAACGCCCAGCAATCCCAGTCCGCCAAAATTGGCCCAGAACAAATCTTCGTTTTCTGTGCGCGATGCGGTGAGCACCCTCCCATCTGCCAGCAGGATGGTAAAGGAAAGAACGCAGTTAACAAAGGAACCATCTATATGATGCGCCTTGCCATGGATATCATTTGCAATGGCGCCGCCAATGGTGACAAACTTTGTACCCGGGCAAATCATCGGCAGCCAGCCTTTTGGTCCGAAGGTGGTAATAATTTCTTCCAGGCTGGCACCTGCCTGGCAAACAAGAATGCCCTGCACTTCATCAAAAGAAATGAAATAATTCAGCCTGGTACAAACGGCCACATACTTGTTATCATTGATGGCCTGGTCTCCATAACTTCTGCCAAGTCCGCGCGCAATAAGGCTGCCGTCTGCTAAAGCCTGGGCGCAATCTTCCGCGCTGCGGGGCGTAACGGTGTAGGAACTGACCACTGGGTAATTGCCCCATCCTGCGAGTGCTTCTTTTTTCCCCGGTAACATGTGATAAGGAGTTTTAATACGCCGCCAATATACCACAAAAGCAGTACTAAGAGAACAAAAGAGAAGAGGAGAGTACTAAGAGAATACTAAGAGTGCAAAAGGAGAAAAAGAGGTAAATAATAGACGAAAAAGAGAAGAGCTTTTTTTGCTCCTCTTCTCCTCCTTTTCTCTCTTTTTCTCTTTGTTCTCTTGATCTACGTAAACATTTCCCGCATCTTATCAAAGAAGCTTTTATCGCTCTTATCGGGTCTTGGCTGAAAATTGGGGGAGTGGCTTAATTTCTCCAGCATTGATTTTTCTTCATGGCTCAGGTTCTGGGGCGTCCATACATTTACATGTATAAGCTGGTCGCCCTTGCTATAGCCATTTACTTCCGGAAAACCCTTGCCTTTCAGGCGGAATATCTTACCGCTTTGGGTACCCGCGGGTATTTTTATTTTTGCCTTGCCGTCAATGGTGGGCACTTCCAGCTGGGTGCCAAAGACCGCATCGGGTATAGAGATATGCAGGTCGAAGGCTACGTTGAGCCCATCGCGGTGGAGGTCCTTGTGTGCTTCTTCCTCAATCAGCACTATGAGGTCTCCCGCAGACCCGCCGCGTTCACCTGCATTGCCTTTGCCGCCCACGCTTAATTGCATGCCTTCCTGTACACCGGCGGGTATGTCAAGGGTTACTGTTTCTTCGCCGTAGACCCTTCCTTCGCCCTTACAGCTGCCACATTTGGCCGTAATGGTAGTTCCTTCACCATTGCAGGTAGGGCAGGTGGTAACGGTCTGCATCTGGCCCAGGAAAGTATTGGTTACCCGCTTCACCTGGCCGTTGCCGCCACAGGTACCGCAGGTTTGCACGCTGCCCTTGTCTTTTGCGCCGCTACCGGCACAGGTGGTGCAGACAACATGTTTTTTTACTTTTACGCTTTTGGTAACGCCGTTGGCAATCTCCTCAAAGTTCAATTTTAATTTGATCCGAAGATTGCTGCCGCGTACACCACGCGCTCTTCCGCCGCCGCGAGAGGTTCTGCCCCCGCCGCCGCCGAAAAAGCTGCCAAAAATATCCTCACCGAAAATATCTCCAAACTGGCTGAAGATATCTTCTGTATTCATTCCACCGCCAAAGCCACCCCTGCCATTGTTGCCCAGGCCGGCATGGCCAAACCTGTCATACTGTGCTTTTTTATCAGCATCGCTGAGTACTTCGTAGGCTTCGGCAGCTTCTTTAAATTTTTCTTCCGCGGCCTTATCGCCCGGGTTACGGTCAGGGTGGTACTGCATGGCTACCTTGCGGTAAGCCTTTTTAATTTCGTCGGCCGAAGAACTTTTTGCTACACCAAGAATTTCGTAATAATCTCTTTTTGACATAATGATAAGCCGGAGCTTTTAGTTCGTACACAATCGGCTGCGCTATTCCGCTCAAAGACATGGCGCCTGCCTGCTATTATTTTCCTACCACTACTTTGGCAAACCGGATGATCTTATCGTTTAAGTAATACCCCTTTTGCACTTCGTCCAGCACCTTGCCAACTGCGTCTTTAGAAGGGGCGGGTACTTCGGTGATGGCTTCATGAAGATCCGCATTGAACTCCTGCCCGGTGCTGTTCATGGCTTTTAAACCACGTGCCTGCAGTACATTTCTTAATTTATTGAAGACCAACAGCACACCTTCTTTAATGGCGGCTGCATCATTGCTGGTTTCTACCTGCTTCTGTGCGCGTTCACAATCATCCAGCACATCCAACAGGGAAACAATCACGTCTTTTCCGGCTGTTTGCATGAGGTCTAACCGCTCACGGGCGTTGCGTTTGCGGAAATTGTCAAATTCTGCTACCAGGCGGAGGTATTTATCCTTCCACTCAGCAGCTTCAGCT
>DATJGC010000158.1:0-10867 GCA_035495345.1 Chitinophagaceae bacterium
AGATGCAACAGAACCTGTTACATCCCTTTTACGAACGCCGCCATAACCGATTACGACCACTTCGTTCATGTTGGCATTGCTGGCTACCAAACTAATGGCAGCAGCAGAATTCACGTTTACTTCCTGCCTGTCGAAACCAACAGAGCTGATAATAAGCGTGTTTACGCTGGTTGGCACGGTAATAGAGAAACTACCGTCAGCACCTGTAGAAGTTCCGTTTTTAGAACCCTTTGGCTGTACAGTAGCACCTACAATGGGTGAACCATCTTTTGAATCTGTGATCTTTCCTGTAACTGTTTTTGTCTGAGAAAATGCCTGCGAAAAGGCGAAAAGAAAAAGAAAGCCTACTGATAGCGCTTTCGTAATGAAGATTTTGGTGTTCTTCATACGGCAATAGTTTTTAGTTAAGCAATAGTATATGTCTGTCTACTCTATATAAAATAACACCTACCCGCGGTAGCTGCTACACTTTATAACATCGTTAAACGTGTTAAACCCGATTTATTATAGTGCTGAATTCTTTTGTGTACTTTTTACACGGTAAAAATAAGCACTAAATTGAACCTTCCAAAAAAAATTAACTATACTTTAATAGAAGGTTGAAAAAACTAGGGAAATTTCCTGATACTTGACAATCATACCTAAAAAGTTGATGCTTGTCTTTGAAAAAAAACAGAAAAATTACGATTTCCTGCTTTTCATCATCTTCGAGATAGGTTAAGGCAGCGCAAATTTGAACTTTTGCAGGCACAAAAAAATCATCTGCATTAATCTCTTCTTCGCCTATATTAATAGTTATTCAGTAGTTTTGGGCGCTTTATTATTAATGCGCATGAAGTAAGCGGGCATACCGTAAAGCACAGGACAGTTGTTTACCTGAAATGTGCTAGGTCTGTCGCTGCTTCGGCCGCCTGCCGACCAACTAACTACTTATGAAGATTGAATTTGAACTGATCCAGGAAGATGAAGGAAGCTCCTTCCGCCTGCTGCATGAAAAAATACCCGCTGAAGCCTACTCCTGGCAATACCATTACCACCCTGAATATGAACTGGTGTGCGTTCTGGCCGGAGATGGCACCCGCCAGGTAGGCAACCACGCCGGCAATTATACCAATGGCGACCTGGTGCTCATGGGCCCCGACCTTCCGCACTCAGGCTTTGGATTAAACACCCGCGGCATGATAGAACAGGTGGTAGTACAGTTTAAACGTGAAGTATTTGGCCCCGCCTTTCTTCAAAGACCGGAAATGAAACAAATTGCCCGGCTGCTGGACAGATCAATGTATGGTGTCAGCTTCGATGAAGCCACCAAGGAAAAAGCCATGAAAAAAATGGTGCGGCTGCTAAAGCTGCCCAATTTTGAACGCTTCATGGAGTTTACCTCCATCCTGCAATTGCTGGCCACCGCTGATACGTACACCCTGCTTAACTCACAGGTTACCTTACCCACCACCATCCGTAAAGTGCATGTGCGTTTGCAGAATATTTTTAATTATGTAGAACAGAATTTCCAGGAAGAAATTAATATAAAGAAAGTAGCTGCCATTGCTCATCTTACCGTGCCGGCCTTCTGCAACTACTTCAAGAAGATTATGAATATCACCTTTACTGATTTTATTAATCAGTACCGTATAGAACAGGCCTGCATACTGCTGCAACAGGAGAAATCCATTGCCGAAGTCTGCTTTGAATGCGGCTTCAACAACGTACCCTATTTTAATAAGGTGTTCAAAAACATAGTGAAGAAAACACCCTCAGAATTTAAAAAAACCGCCAATACCTACCAGCCAAGGGCGCTGAGTGCGTAAGGCGTCAGAAAACATACTATTATGTATACCACCCAAACGGCCGTTGCAGTTAGCACGCTGCCCCTTATGGAACAGTTTTATACCCTGCAGGGAGAAGGCTATCACCAGGGAAAGGCTGCCTATTTTATCCGCCTGGGCGGATGCGATGTAGGCTGCACCTGGTGCGATGTAAAAGACAGCTGGGACGCCAGCCGGCACCCGCAAACTCCTATTAATGATATTATAGCTGCTGCAAGCGCATTTCCCGGAAGACTGGCGGTTGTTACCGGGGGTGAACCCCTGTTGCATAACCTCGATGGCCTCACCACGGCCTTACAGGCTGCCGGCTTTCAGACCAATATAGAAACCTCAGGCTCATCGCCCCTTAGCGGCCATTGGGATTGGATTTGCCTCTCGCCCAAAAAATTTAAAGCGCCCCTGCCTGAACTAGTGGCCCTTGCCAATGAACTGAAAGTTGTGGTGTTTAATAAGACAGATTTTGCCTGGGCAGAGCAGTATGCGGCGCAAACAAATGATCATTGCAAACTTTACCTGCAACCAGAATGGAGCAAGGCCAGCCAGATGACGCCGCTGATTGTTGATTATATAAAACAGCACCCGCGCTGGGAGTTGAGCCTGCAGCTGCACAAATACATTAACGTTCCTTAAAAACAGGCTTTATTACCTTTGACGCTGCGGGCAGCAATGAAGCAATGCGAAGGAATAAAAGCTTGTTGCCTGCGTTCTAGCAGTGTGCACTTGCACGGCGGCCAATATCCTTATCATTAATTGTAAGTCATGAAGTTTGTTTTTTCCTCGCTCATTTTATTCTTGCTGGTCAATAACCTGTCTGCCCAGGCCTACGATCCTGAAAAAGTGGAACCAAAGGCAGCCTCGCTCTACGCCAGGGGACAGCAGGAGGCCACAGATGGTAAGCTTACAGAGGGTATCCGCCTGCTGCGCGAAGCCCTGAAGCTTGATCCAAAATTTGTAGACGCCTATCTTTCCATTGCCGGCATGTACACAGATCTGAACCAATTTGACAGCTCCATCATCAATTATGAAATTGCCCGTGACATTGATTCAGTGTATTTCAAAGATTATAACCTGCCCTACTCCATTGATCTTGCCAGCGAAGGTTATTTTGAAAAAGCCCTTGCCGCAGTAGAAGCATTTAAAACGATACCCAACCTCAGCGAAAACAGTATCAAGGCGGCCGCTTACCGTGCACGCTGTTACCAGTTTGCCATTGATTTTAAGAAAAACAACCCGGATACAGGTTATCATTTCACGCCGGTAAACCTGGGCGACAGTATCAATACAGAAGTCTCTGAATATTTTCCGGCCCTCACCATTGATAGTAAGCAGCTGATCTTTACCCGCCGCGTAAGAAAAGTGAATGAAGACTTCTATGAAACCTTTAATGAAAACGGCCAGTGGAAAAAAGCCAGCCCACTGCCGGGTAATCTCAACACCAACATGAACGAGGGCGCGCAAAGTATCTCCCAGGATGGGCAATGGCTGATATTCACCGGGTGCAATTTCCCCGACAGTTATGGCAGCTGCGATCTGTACATCTCCTACCTTACACCAGATGGTTGGAGCGCTGCCGAAAACATGGGCAACCGCATCAACACAGACCAATGGGAAACCTCGCCCAGCCTCTCTGCAGATAAACGTGATCTTTATTTTACCAGTCGCCGCTTTGGCGGGTATGGCGGCAGCGATATCTATGTAAGTCATTTGCTGCCCGGCGGCAACTGGAGCGAGCCGGAAAACCTTGGACCAGAAATTAATACCATTGGTGATGAAAGCTGCCCCTTTATACACGCAGATAACCAGACATTGTATTTTACCAGCTCCGGCCTGCCCGGCTATGGTGGGGATGATATTTTTGTAACGCGCAAAGGCCCCAAAGGGAAATGGTCTACACCACGTAACCTCGGCTACCCCATCAACACTATTCAAAATGAAGGCAGCCTTGTTATCACCTCAGACGGCAGCACCGCTTATTACGCCAGCAATCGCAAGGATTCAAGGGGCGGACTAGACCTGTACACCTTTACACTGCGTAATGATATCAGGCCCATAAAAACACTTTGGGTGAAAGGAAAGGTATTTGATAAGAAAACCAACAAGGGACTTCCCTCTGCGGTAGAGCTTACAGATCTTTCCAGCAAAGAACTCATCAGCAAAGTACAGACAGATGAAACCGGTAATTACCTGGTAACATTGCCCGTGGGTAAAGACTACGCATTTAATGTGCATCGTCGGGGCTATCTTTTCTTCTCAGACAATTTTCCGCTCAGCCAGAAATTGCCAGATTCTACTTACAAAATAGATATACCGCTGCAGCCACTGGAAGCAAATGCCACTGTGATATTAAAAAATATTTTCTTTGATGTAAACAAATACGCGCTAAAGAGTGAATCACAGGTAGAACTTGACAATGTGATACTGCTGCTCAAAGAAAACCCCAGCCTTCGTATACAAATAAACGGACATACAGACAATGTCGGTAAATCAGCCGATAATATAACGCTCAGCAATAACCGCGCAAAGGCGGTGGTAGATTACCTCAGCGCAAAAGGCATAGATGCCCGCCGTCTTTCTTACCAGGGACTGGGTGATAAAGAACCCGTGGCAGATAATAAAACAGAAGCAGGCAGGGCCCTAAACCGCCGGACAGAATTGAAAGTGGTAGGACAATAATCAAATAGCCAACAGGTACTCAAAAAAAATTTCTACATTCATTCTTTGTAAACCTTTCCTGAAGAATGAATAGTAATCTCCTGCACCAGGTGGCCCTTACCATGGTGCCCAATATTGGCCCTGTACAAGCACGTATATTAGTTGAGCAATTTGGCGATGCAACAGCGGTCTTTACCGCAAAGACAACTGCATTGGAAAACCTGGAAGGCATTGGCAGCATCCGTGCAAAAAATATAAAAAGCTTCAGAGATTTTACTACAGCAGAAAAGGAAATCAGCTTCATGCAGCAATATGGCATCACGCCATTGTTCATTACCGATGCCGGTTATCCGCGCCGGCTATTAAATTGTTATGACCCGCCCACCCTGCTGTATTACAAAGGAACAGCAGACCTGAATAATGCAAAAGTGCTGGCCATTGTAGGCACCCGCAGCAAAACAGAGTATGGCAGGCAACTCACTGAAAAACTTATTGCCGACTTAGAAGCGCAACAGGTACTTGTAGTAAGCGGACTGGCATTGGGCATTGATGCAGCAGCCCACAAAGCAGCCATTAAGCAGGGCATGGCTACGGTGGCCGTAATGGCACATGGTCTGCACACGGTATACCCGGCAGAGCATCGCCCGCTGGCAAAAAATATATTATCCGCCGGGGGCGGACTGCTCACAGAATTCAGGAGCCAGGTAGCGCCAGACAAACATAATTTTCCCTCCCGCAACCGCGTGGTAGCGGGTATGAGCGATGCTACTATTGTAGTGGAAACTGATGTAAAAGGTGGCAGCATGATAACAGCAGAACTTGCTGCCGGCTATAACCGTGATGTATTTGCTTTTCCGGGAAGAACCACGGATACAAAAAGCGCCGGTTGCAACCTGCTGATAAAAAATAACAAGGCCATGCTGCTAACCGGCGCTGCTGATATCATTGATCTCTTGGGCTGGGCAGATAAAAAGCTGAAACCCGCTTCACCGCAAAGAGCACTCTTCCTGCAATTGTCTGCAGATGAACAAAAGATTGTAGCAGTGCTTCAGCAAAAAGAAACCATGGCCATTGATGAACTGCATACCAGTACTGCGCTTAGCAATAGCCTGCTGGCAGCGGCCATGCTGCAACTTGAATTACAGAACGTGGTTACATCACTGCCGGGTAAACGCTATCGCTTAGTTTAATGTATTTCTTGTTACAGAAATAATTAAACATTGCCACAAAGCGCTGAAAGGCAATGCTGGCAATGCTTTAGCCAATGCCGATAAAAAAGTTTTGGAACGAATTTACCTGCTGCCCTATCTTTGCCCATGGCAAGAATAAATAATCCCACCGGCAAATCAGATTTCAGTAAAAAATTTTTTGGTGAAGGTTTAACGTTCGATGATGTGCTCCTTCTTCCCGCCTACTCAGAGGTTTTACCAAGGGAAGTGAATATCAAAACAAAACTTACAAAAAACATCACGCTCAATATTCCGATGCTGTCATCCGCAATGGATACGGTAACGGAAGCCCAATTGGCGATTGCGCTTGCCCGTGAGGGCGGCATCGGCATATTGCACAAAAACATGACCATTGAGCAGCAGGCAGAACAGGTGAGAAAGGTAAAACGCAGTGAGAGCGCCATGATCTTGGACCCCATTACGCTCAGCATCAATGCTACCATTGGCGATGCGCTGCAACTGATGAAAGAAAACCGCATTGGCGGCATTCCCATTGTAGATGATGCACACAAGCTGGTAGGGATACTCACCAACCGTGACCTTCGCTTTGAGACGGATAAGAGAAGAAAAGTGCAGGAAGTAATGACAAAAGAAAATCTCATTGTGGCACCAGAAGGCACAGATTTGAAAAAGGCCGAGAAAATATTACGGTCTTATAAAATAGAAAAATTACCCGTCGTAAAAAAAGACAATACCCTTGTAGGTTTAATTACCTATCGGGATATGATGCAGTTAAGCAGTTACCCCAATGCCGTAAAAGATAGCTTCGGGCGTTTACTGGTAGGCGCTGCGCTGGGCATCACCGCCGATATGCTTACCCGGGCGTCTGCATTACAGCAAATTGGGGTAGATGTGGTTTGCCTGGACAGTGCCCACGGCCATAGCAAGGGCGTTATTGATGCACTCAAAAGCGTTAAAAAGAATTTTAAAAACCTGCAGGTGATTGCCGGTAATGTTGGCACTGCTGCTGGCGCTAAAGCACTGGCCGCTGCTGGCGCAGATGCCGTGAAAGTAGGTATTGGCCCCGGTTCCATTTGTACCACGCGTATTGTGGCGGGTGCCGGCGTTCCGCAGATTACCGCCATTATGGAAGCCTATGCAGCGTTGAAACCCTTGGGCGTTCCGTTAATTGCGGATGGGGGTATCCGTTATACGGGCGATATGGTGAAGGCCCTGGCAGCAGGTGCAGATACGGTGATGATGGGCAGTGTATTTGCCGGTGTACAGGAAAGCCCCGGTGAAACCATAATTTACGAAGGAAGAAAGTTTAAAGAATACCGCGGCATGGGCTCTATTGGGGCCATGGCGCAGGGCAGCAGTGATCGGTATTTCCAGGATGTGGAAGACGATATCAAGAAGCTGGTACCAGAGGGTATTGAAGGCCGCGTGGCCTACAAGGGTAACCTGAGCGAGGTAGTGCAGCAATACACCGGCGGCCTGCGTGCGGGTATGGGCTATTGCGGCGCTGCCAGCCTGCCGGCATTAAAAAGCAATGCGCAGTTCATCCAGATTACCAACGCCGGTATGAAAGAAAGTCACGCGCATGATATTGAAATTACCAAGGAGGCACCAAATTATACGAGGAAGTAATGATGCCCAGGGCCAGCCGCGTAACCATCACTGAAAAAGCATTGTTGCTTGCAGGTTTAGTGGCCATGGTCATCATACAGTGCTTTTTAGTACGGCCGCCGTTTTATGACGAAGCCGACTACCTGGGCAATGTAGCCTTTTTGCAAAAACATGGTTTTGGGAAAACCTACCTGGTTAGTCTGCAAGGTTCTGCAGGTCCGCTCTACTCGCTGGTACATTACCTCTTCACACCTGTTACTCATCTTGCGCCGCCGTTTATCCGGTTAGTGAACAGTTTTTTTTTAGCAGGCACCATTGCGTTGTTGTACGTAAGGCTTCACACAGCAGACGCAGCCATGCGCTGGTATGGCTTGTACATCATGGCCATTCCGATGACGTACGTGGTAGCAGGCATGGCGCTGACAGAAATGCCTGCCCTGTTCTTTTTTACAGCCTTTATTACGCTGGTATTGCCCGGAAAGGAACAGACGGCGCTGCCGCTTTGGAAGGCAGCACTGGCAGGCTTTTGCTTAAGCCTTGCCATCATTGGCCGGCAACCCTATCTAACAACGCTGGCCGCGCTGCCGCTGCTGATTACTACCCATACAAAAGACAACAGAACCATATTCCTGCTCACTACAGCATTCTTTGCGTTACTGCTGCCCTGCTTTATTTTCTACACCTGGAAAGGCCTTGTACCGCCGATTGAAGGGCAGTTGTACAAAAATCTTGCAGAACAGGGTAGCAGCTACCGCATAGATTTCTTTTTTCTATGTTTGTTTTATTTTGCCATTGGCATGCTGCTGATTGCGCCGCGGTTCTTTAGTATCAACCATAGCAAGCAGCACAGGCTGATGTACCTGTTGGCTTTCGCCTTCTGCGTGGTAATCAATTACCAGTTTCATTTGCTGGAGGTACTGCCGTTAAAAGGCCTTACTATGCAACTATTGTCGCCAGGCAGTATGGGCCAGCAACTACTGGAAAATATTGTTGGAAGCATCGTTATTTGCAGTGCCTGCTATTTTCTTTTTTGCATGTACAGGCAATTGCCGACCATGCATTTTAAACGGGAAGTACTTTTTTACAGTATGGTCATACTACTCATCAGCGCGTCCTGCGCAAAGATTACCTGGGGCTTTAGTTCAAGGTACGCAGCGCAGGGCCTGACACCGCTGCTGTTGTTAGGAAGTTATTTTTATCAGCCCCAACGAGCAAACAAGGTTTTAGTAATTGCGGGTGTTGTGGTAGGATTATCAGCCTTACTCTCTTATTTTTTAGCCTGACCATTTTTAAACAGTTAGTACTGCTTTGTAAGTACTACAAACAGTGAACTGCCCCAGGGCTTGCTACGGAGGACCCGATTCTCCCATTTGCTTATGGCATGTAAGATGCTGTTGACTGTTCGCCCGGGCATTTTTACATCGGATAAAATCATTTCCTTTTTTCTTACAGGTGATAACAGTCTTTGAAAGCTCCTGATAAGATAAATGGGCGGCGATAATAAAAAGGGCCAGTACATCATTTGCCTGATGCCCGCTTTGTCTTTGATGAGATGGCGAAGGGTTTGCCGGGTATATCTCCGTTGAATGCCTACGGCTATATCATGAGAACCGTTAAATGCATTCAGTGCAGGAAAATTCATGATCAGGCTGCCACCTGGTTTCAAGACAGTCAGGAGCTGTTGAATGGCCAATGCATCATCGCCCTGTTCCAATAGACATACAATATCATTACTGACAATGATGTCAAAAGAGTTGGCCGGATACAATGTTGCTACCTTCCTTATATCATGTTGGCTGATTTCTATTCCTGTAGCGCTGCTGGCATATTCAACCGCGTCTGCAGATAAATCAAACCCGGCTACATTGGTAAATCCCTGCTGCTGCATATAGCGCAATAGTCCACCTGTTCCGCAGCCTGCATCAAGAATGCTTGGGTTGGTAAGAGTTGTATTGACTTTAATTGTTTCTAGGGTCAGTTCATGTAAGCAACGGTACCACCACAATTGCCGTTCACAGTTGGCCATGGCGTCATACTCGTACCGGTTTCCTATCATGTTCCTTAGAAATTACATCGTTGCTGAATAAAACGGTATTGACCTTTTTCTTTATGATATATTGCGGGGCGCCGTTGAGCGACATAAGAATTTTGCCAATGTACTCACCCAGAATGCCTATCACAACAAAAACGGCCCCAATCAATAATAGTAACAAGATGGCAAGAAAAGACCAGCCTGCTGGTTCATCATGAATAATAATGCGTTCAAGCAATACATAAATGGTGGCAATAAAAGAAACCACAGAAATCATGCAGCCCAGGATGGTGATAAACCTCAGTGGCTTGTGAGAGAAATTAATGACCATGTTCAGGTACAGCGAGATCAACTTTTTAAGCGTGTAATTAGACTTTCCGTTGGCACGCCTTTCATGCAATACTTTCTGGCTGCCAATATTATCTGTACAGCGAAGCACCAGGGCATCAATGTATGGGTAAGGACCCTTGTAAGAAATGATATCTTTTATAATGTCTTTTTTAATGATCTTAAAGCTGGAGAGGTATAACCCAACAGGCTTGTTCAGCAGGTGAACCGCAAAGGCATTGTTCATAAAACTATAAAAGTTGCGCAGCGGTGAGTGCTGCTTGCTTTTATATTCAGCGTACACAACATCAAACTTTCCGGTAATGGCGCGGTTCAATAGAGAAATGATTTCCGAAGGAGGGTTCTGCAGGTCATCGTCTATAATTGCAACATAGTCGCCGGTGCAGTAATTGAGTCCGCAGATAACCGCATTGTGCTCGCCGCTGTTCTTACGCAAAGAAATGAATTGAACGTTCTCGTTTTCGCTGGCCAGGTACTCACAGATAGACTCACTTTTGTCTTTGCTGCCATCGTTCACCAGTACTACCTCCAGCTGGAGATGTTTCAGAACGTCGAACAGCGAATAAACCAGGCGCTGAATCGTTTCCTGGCTGTTAAAAACAGGAATCACCACAGATAATTTCATAGTCGTAATGGGTTAGCTTTGGAGAGTTTGGAAAACTTCAATAAGAACGGATAAGGGTATTCCTTTAGTGTCAAATATAATTACTTTATACAAAAAAATTATTTATGGCTGGGAATCCAACAAATTGATGGGGCGCAAAACGTACCTACATCCTTGATTAGCTTATCTTTCCCCAAAAAATAATGGCAATTGTGAAAAGAGTGTTGCTCTTTGCCTACCTGATACTTGTATTGGTAAACCTGCAGGCGCAAACCGACTCCTGCCGCCTGCGCATCAGCCTGCTTACCTGCGGACCGGGGCAGGATCTCTACTCCATCTGGGGCCATACCGGCATCCGGGTAATTGACAGCAGCCGCCAGTCTGATGTGGTTTTTAACTATGGCACTTTTGACGATAGCGACCCGCTCTTCTATATAAAGTTTACGCGCGGCATCATGCTCTATTCGGTTACGCCTTTCAGTTTTGCCGACTTTATGGAAGAATACCGGTACGATAAGCGCAGCGTTACCGAACAGGTGCTGGGCCTTTCCTGCCAGGAGAAAGCAACGCTGGCCGAGGCACTCTGGACCAACAGCCAACCGGCAAA
>DATJGC010000159.1:0-2644 GCA_035495345.1 Chitinophagaceae bacterium
CAGGGAATTTGGCCAGCAACTCAGCCCGGAAGGAATAATCCATTGGCACAAAACCTTCTGGTTTCTGTTTGGCAAAATAATCATCCATGTATTTTTTTGCGTTTACAGAATCATTCTGATCAGAATATGAGTAGGCGATCAACTTATAATAGCGCGGATCTGCATTGGCACCTTCTGCAGCAATCTTTGCCTGTGACTTGCTGATGGCTTCTGCATATTTCTTGGCTGCATAATCCAAACCGATCTTATCATACTCATCACTTGGTTTAGGATCTGTTACTGCAAGGTATTTATTAAAGTAGTCGGCTGATTTTGGAACGTCTCCATGGTAATACCAATAGTAAAACAATTCATAAAAAGCAGGTGCGTAGTTAGGATCAAGTTCGATGGCTTTTTCATAAGCCGGTAAAAACTGCTCTTTGTTATTCTGTGTCTGGTAAATCTTGCCAATCTTATACTGGGCTTCTGCGTATTTTGGATCTATACCCAGCGCTTTCTGGTAAGCTGTTACGGCTGCGCCGCCGTCTACCTGTTTGCGGTAAGCATCACCCAGGATAGAATAAGTAGCGGGGTTTTTGAAACCTTTCAGCGTGGTAGCCAGGTTTAATTTTTCAATGGCATAAGCAGGGTCCCCGCTTTTTGCATTTACATCTGCATTGGCCTGGCCAATGGCATTCAGTACTTCTACATCTTTTCCTTTGCTAAGACTGATGGCGGTTTCAAAACGCTGACGCGCATCATTGGTTTTGCCTTCAAGTAATTCTATCTGGCCCACACCGGCCAGTATCAGTGGCGCACTTCCATTGGTGGCCAATGCCTTCTGGTATAAATTCTTTGCCTGCTCCTGGCCGCCCGGCGTCTTGTTTTCTAAAAATGTCTGGCCCAGCCAATACACGGCGGCGATATCATTAGGATTAGCCGCCAAAACTTTCTCAAATTGATCCTGGGCACTTTTGTACCGTTGATAGTACAAAAACTTCTTGCCCTGATCAACGCTTTGAGCCAACAAAGTACCGGCGCTCACCGCTACTGCTATCAGGCTGAATGTGATTTTCTTCATTGTTGATTCCTTTTGTTTTAAGTTGTTGTGTGCTTGTAAATGTATTAAAATAACCAATCCGGTAATTGTAAATAAATTTCGTGCCGCTAATTAATTTTAGTGGACCTAACTTCAAAAGACATGCGTGCAGGAAACAAATAAGCCCTCTTAAAAATCAATTGTCCTCTTTCATAGATGAGGAAATTGGAGAAACCGCTGCCAAGGCCATCATAATTTTCCTTTAAAATGTAATACAAACCGCGTACCATGGGGTACCTGCGTGTGGCAATATTATATTGGTAGGGTTGTGTGTACACTGCAGGCTGACAACCAGCACATTCTATACTGGCTATTTTCACCTTTTCAAGAAAACTGTTTTGTGCGCTGTCTTCTTTATTACCTATCCAGCTAACGCCTACCAGTCCAATGGCATCTGTATTGTTACCTACATAATCAATAACGCCCTGGCTGCTGGTAGCGGCCATTACATTTTTACCAAGGGGCTGCCCCTTTGCAAGACTGTCCAGCACATAGCGCACCGTGCTGGTAGCCGTTAACCCGTCCAGCACCACTTTATATTTATACCCGCTGGTACCTTTTACCAATGACCGCAAATCACTCATATCAAACAATGAATCCTTACTGGCCTTGTTTACAATCACCGCTATGGCATCAGATGCCAGTTTACCATATACGGGCACATAACCCAGCCTTGCTTTCATGGTGGCTTCCTCATCGTTGGTGAGCGGTCTTGTTATAATGACCATGCGCACGCTGTCGTTGTTTAAATCTTTGATGCAGTCTGCCTCTGCTTTGTACACAGTATTGATCTTTGCTGCCGGCCAGGAAGATTCAAACACGCTTACTTCTGCATCAATCACGGGTTTGAAGGACTCATCTGCACTCAGAAGAATACGGCCGCTGGTATTGGTTTCTGTTGGCGGCTTTGAGCCATTGCCTCCACAACCCAACAGAACAACAATGCCGGCCATGAGTATCATCTGCGCGGCCGACTTAATTACTGATTGCCGCGTTCTCATTCTGAAAAATAATTTTTTTTGTACCCGCGATACATGCGGAAACCGCCATACACAATACAAAGCACCACAAAGGCATACCGGAAAGCCGGGGTGATGGTAAATTCAATACCAAACCTGTCTGCAATGGCAAAGAAAATTCCAAAACCAATGATGATAGCACCCATCCCATAGTCGAGGATAGACCTTCTCAGGATATAATTTTTCGCCTTTCTTTCTGTAGGATCAATACTCATACATACTGTGTTTGCCTGCTGGCAAGTTAAGGAATTTAAGGTGGCCCGTTTTCAAATAAATACCGGATAGTCTATCGTAATAAATAACAGTTGTTCGTATCTGTTGTTGTCCGTATAAGAGAACATCAGATATTTTAGAAAGATGCTAACATTTGTTGCCTGTTAAGCAACGCCTGTGTAAGAATGTCTACAGCCTTTCAATAGTAATGTCATCCATTCAATAAGCCCGGCATTTGATCTCTTACCAAATACCATTGGTAAGATGCTGTTATAGTGAGAATCCACAATGCAATAGAGCTTCGGCCGTTGTTCGCCTTTTTAAAGATTTTTTA
>DATJGC010000160.1:0-7702 GCA_035495345.1 Chitinophagaceae bacterium
TAAGCGCGGCGGTTGTAAGGCATGGTGCCCGTTTTCTTGGTATGGGCCACCATATCGGCAATATTAAAAACATTAAAATGGCCGATTTCTTTATGGATACCTTCCGGCAACAAGCTGTTGGTAGCGCTATAAAAATCTGCAAGGGTGCTGACAGTACTCATAATGCTATTGTAAAAAACAAATATAGCAAATCCCTGCCAGGCAATTTGGCTGACCCAGGTACCGTTTCTCTCGTTTTAACAGTCTGGCGTTTAAACCGGCACGCTATTGTGATATCTTACAGGCATGAAAAAGACCAGGATTTTTTTATTAATAGTTACTGTTTTGTTATTAACGCAGTCCGGCACCTTTGCCCAGGACAGCACAAAGAAAGTCAGTGCCGCATCGGTGATTGAAAAGAATAGCCAGCAGGCGGAGCACCTGCAACACAAGAAAATTCAGCAGCAGCAGCTTCAGCAGCATAAGTTTGAAATGCTTGACAGTACCAGGCCAAAAAAACCGGCCGCTGTAACAAAAAAGAAAAAGAAACCGCATGCATGATTGGTGCGCGTAAATAAAAAAGGGGCCGAAAGACCCCTTTTTTATTGTTTACAGGCAACTGCCTTAACGCACATGGTTCACATACATGCCCGTAAATTTCTGCTCGTACAGCCGGCTATTCAAAGGTTCAAATTGTTTTTGGATGCTGAGCAGTCGCTGGTTTTGCTCATCTGCGGCTGCGCTCACCCTAAAGCTTCCGGTGCTTATATATTTTAAGGCGGCCGCCAAAGACGGTTCTTCTTTATCTCCCCAATTGCGGTTTACGCCGTCTGGCGCTACTTTATCCGGCACAAAGCCATCATAATATTCTGCACTACCCGCACTGTTAACCGTTTTAAAAGAGATTGGATAGATGGCATAGTTGAACAATGAAATTGGAAAGAAGCCCACAGGCTTGCCATAGGTAGTATCACCCACCAGCTTTACATCCATATAGGGACGAAGATTGTTGATGAGTAATTCACTGGCAGAAGCGGTTTCACCAGTAACGATGAAGAAGACACGACTCAGCGCAACGTTACCGGCCTTTGCGTAGTTAACGGTATTGATGGCCGCCTGGAAGGAGACATTGCCAAAACCCGGCTTTCTTTTTAACAGCGGAAATTTGCCCGCCACCAGGGAATCGTTAAAGACATAGGTATACATCGTCTTGCCCGAAGCTGCCGAAGGCGCAATCAAATTGGCCAGCAGGTTTTGGGTTTCCGTAGAACCGCCATGGTTGTACCGAAGATCTACCACCAGTTCATTAATTCCTTTGGCTGCAAAATCTGTAAAAGCGTTGTTCAATTCTGTTTGAGAGTTGGTGCCAAAGAACTGGTTGAACACCATGTAGCCCGTTTTTTTGGCGCCATCTGTAATGACGTCTGTGTATAAAACGGAGTTAGCCGTGTAACTTCCTTTGCTCAGGTTAATATTGGTGGTACTGCCATCTGGTTTTGTGAACGTAAAAGCTGCGCTGCTGCCGCTTCCAAAAAACACATCGTTTAACAAAGCAACGCTGGCATTATCATTTGTAATGGCCGTGTTGTTGATCTTGCTGATATACCAGCCACGCTGAACACCTGCCACACCTGCCGGCGCATTCTTATACACGTACTCAACATACCAGTAAACGGAATCATAAGGTGCCGATTTATCAAGCGAGGCAGATTTAATAAAGAAACCATAATCCGTATTGCCGCCTGTTTGTATGGCGTCTGACCCTGCCTGGGTGGTAACAAAGCTGTAACTATGTTTATTGTCTTGTGGTTGCAATGTCCGTATAGCGGCCATCACATTTTGTGCAGCCGCCAAATCAGTGCTGCCGGTATACTGACGGGGGTTAAATACAGCATAGGAAGGTATCACCTCATGCCAGAGATAAACTTCTTTGCTGTAGAGATAAACAGAATCTCTCAAAAGATCAAGCTGGGTACCGGTTTGTGTTGGAGGAGGCGTTACGGGTGCGCTACTGTCAGATTTTTTGCAGGACGATACGAGTGCCAGCAAAAAAAGCGCGGCGATGGGTAACAAAATTTGTCTTCTCATATTTTCAAAGATACGTTGGATGAACTGATACGGTTTGTAGGGCGGTTGACGGCTAATTGGTTTATAGGTTCTTTAACAAGTTGTTTTATGCTCCCTTAACCGACGCTTTTCGGTGAAGGTATTACCGCTTTACCTGCTCAAAAAAATAAACACCTTTCTTGTTGGCTGTGACAATGTCTACCCTTCCGTCTTTGTTAATGTCCTGGGCTATCACTTGCAGTCCAACCCCGCTATTGCTGTCTACCAGGTGCGGTTTCCAGCGTGGCCGGCGGCCGGGCAAACGCTCAAACCAATAAAGCACTGCCGGCTCAAAAGCACCCGGGTCTTTGCCATTGTGCGCAAAATATCTCTTCCCGGTAATGATATCTGGTTGTCCGTCTCCGTTAACATCCTGCAACGCCAGCGCATGTGTTTGAGAAAAAGAGCTATCAATAATATGATGCAGCCAGGGACTGTTGGCGCTTTTGGGGCGCTCATGCCACCAGATACCATAGTTGTGGGCAGATGCGCTGATGAGGTCTGGCTTCCCGTCTCCGTTCACGTCTAACGACATGATCTGCGAGCATTCTTTGCCAAGGTCAGCCGGGTGGAAGGTCCAGTTAGGTTCTCCGGGGTCTGCAGGGCATTGCCACCAGCCGCTGTTGATGATCACATCCTTTCGTCCGTCTCCATTCATGTCTGCCCAGCCAAGTCCGTGTGCATAGCGATGAGTGCCGGGCATATCGCCTTTGGCAATAACATGGCGTTGCCAAACCGTGTCTCCTTTTTGCGCAGGTGGCGATAGCCAAATCATTTCTTTGTTCACGGGGTCATTGCACAGGAGATCTTTGCGCCCGTCTCCGTTGATGTCTTCAAAGGCGGGCGATTCATTACCGGCATTGGCCAGCAGCAGGTGCATGGCCCAATAGCTGGTAGTATCGCCCGGGTTTTTGTACCAGGCAGCTTCTTCGCCGGGCAGGCTGATGCGTAGTACATCGGTAAATCCATCCTGGTCTACATCAATGGTAAACTGCAAAAAGCTGTTACTAAAACTGGTGGAGGGGTCATAATGAACAGCGGGTGCAATAGCGTGTGGTTGCCAGTTGGGTGCCTGGAACCAGGTAGCGCCGGCAATGATGTCGAGGGCACCGTCGTTGTTGAGGTCTGCCACGGCAACGCCTTCAGAAATAAAATCCGTGGTGAGCGTATGTTTAATAAAGCGTTTATCCCGCCCCGGTAGTACATCCGGCTGGGCAAGAAGCTGTGGTAGCATGATAAGGAAAAGAAAAGCGTTCAGGAAGATGGGGCGGTAGAAAATGAAGAGATGGATGATCATGGCAGGCAATTAAAGTGAAATGATATCAGTCGGTTTGGCATCGGCTTCCCGGCATTCAGTGGGCGGTAGCCGGAAGCGGGTGGCAACCTGTAATATAATTTTTTTTGAGCGAAAGCTGATGCCCGTCGTGGCGCTTAGATTTTTACAGCAAGGGCGTTGTCTACTGGATACACAACTTTGCAGGAAAATAATAGTTGCAGCCATGCAACGATTACCTGCTGGCAGACGGTCATGTTGAAAAATTAATACAAGCATAATATAGGCAACTCCATATTAACACTTATGAAAATTTACGTATGTGCACTGACGTTACAAATCAATGTAGGAGCATTCAATTAAAAAAAATTGTAAATCAGCGCAAGTCATCCGCGCGCAGAAAGTTGGCAGATTAAAATTTGATTAATGTTATAACCTTTCACGATAAGTTTAGTCGAACCGGAAACTTATTGCCCTTCGGATGCTGCCATTTTCTTGCTGGCCTCATGGGTAGTTTGTGGAGAGAGCACTTGTGTGCCGGGTTTGGCAATAACGGGTGGCTGTTGCTGCAGGTGGTAGAGCTTGAGGTACTTTAAGAAGGTACCGTGGGCGGTATTCAGCGCAATGGAAAAACCGCGATAGCCATCCAGCCAGCCCAGTCGGATAATATAACCGTGAAAAAATGCCCATGCGGGGTTGATAAGCATTTTAAACCAACCACTTCGCCTGCCTGCGCCGTACATAGATTGTGCTGCCATGCTGCTGTAACGGTTGTTTTTTTCTATATGAGATTCAAGTGTGGGAAAGGAATAGTGAAGCAGGTCTCCACGCAGATGCGTAACCGTTGTGCCGGGGTCAAGGTCAAGTCGCTCATGCGGGTTAACCCCCGCCCAGCGCGCTATACGGCGGTTGAAGATGCGTGTTTTACGGTCGGGGTACCAGCTACCGCGGCGGATAAACTGACCGCAATAATTGGTGCAGCGGTTCATACTATAGGCATTGGCGGAAGGATTTTTTTTGAGGGAAATGATCGACTGGATAAGGGTTTCATCAGGAAGTTCATCCGCATCAACGCTAAAAACAAGATCATGCGTTGCAAGCGCAATGGCGGCGTTTTTTTGCTGGATATAATCCTGGAAAAATCCTTGTTTTACGAGGGCGCCATGGTTTTTTGCAATGGCTACTGTGTTATCAGATGAGTAACTATCCAGCACAATAATTTCATCTGCTATTGGTTGTAAGGCGTCGATACAGCGAGCGATGTTTCGCTCCTCGTTATAAGTAATGATAATAGCAGATAATGAATCCATAGCCTGATGATGAGTCTGTTAATTATATCCAATCAATGGTAAAACCGCAATTTTCATTCAATATTTTACAATATTGGCAATTTATTTGCACATGCTCTGTTTATCTGTTGGAAACATTTTAAACGCCGGCAATTGAATGATGAAGACAATAAATTTGACCATTATGTTACACAGCCTGCAAAAAATTTGCCCAATTTGATCCGCTTAATTTAATTTATGGTAAATGAGCTATCTTCGCCCTTAGATATTTGCGTCCTAATACCTTGCCACAATAATTTTGAAGGTCTTATTGATTCCATTAACAGTATTGTCTATGATCACCAGCGCCTGATGGTAGTGGTGGTGGATGACGGAAGTGCAACGGCCATTACCAGAACCCGGCTTTACACAAGCATTCCCGCGGCTGTTAATATTCAACTGGTTAGGCTTCGGCAAAACCAGGGTATCACTAAGGCACTCAATGCCGGACTGGATTTTATATACGCCAATTATGCCGTTCAGTTTATTGCGCGGCTCGACTGTGGCGATATTTGCAGGCCCGACAGGTTTCACCAACAGATTGCTTTCCTTAACACGCACCCCAATATTGATTTGCTGGGCAGCTGGTGTTATTTCAGGAACCCGGTAACGGGCACTGCCTATGAATACAGAACACCTACTGATCATGAGGAGATTGAGCGCAGCATGTATTTCCGGAATGTTTTTGTGCACCCCACAGTAATGTGGCGGGTGGCCGCCCTGCAGCCACTGCGCTATCCTGTTAAATACCCGCACGCAGAGGATTATGGCCTGTTTTATGATATAATCTCAAAAAAACGGACCGCCATTATAAGTGAATTTTTGGTTACGTGTGAGGTCAACCAAACGGGTATTTCTTTTTTGAACAGGTCTGAACAATTAAGAAGCCGTTTGCGGGTTATTAAAGATTATGGCAGAAACAAATTATTGCTGGCCGCCGGCATGCTGAAGCTGGCCTTTCTGATGGCGCTGCCGTACCGGCTGGTGAAAGAAGTAAAGCACCGTGTATACAAGCATACGCCAGAAACCATGAAAAAAGAAAAAATGACACTCCTATGAAGATTGTACATGTTGTTGAGCCCCTTGCCGGTGGTATGGTCACCTTTATATCGTCTCTGGTAGAGAACCTGCCGGAGGATACGCATATTGTGGTGCACGGCCCACGGGAGCATCTTACCCCATTGCCACTGGTAAAAAAACAATTCACCTACCCTACCGTTCGTTTTATCCGCTGGCCTTCGGCGCGCCGGAGCATCTCCCTGCAAAAAGACATTCCCGCTTTTTTTGAATTGTATTCTACATTGAAAAGATTGAAAGAACGGAACATGCTGGATGTGGTACACCTGCACTGTTCAAAAGGCGGTTTTATAGGAAGACTGGTTTGTCGCCTCCTCGGCTTACAGCACCTGGTTATTTACACCCCCAATGGAGCGCCGTTCATGGCCGGCAATAATGCCATCAGCAATTTTATCTATAAAAAGCTGGAGAAGGTGGCTTCGCTTTTTGGCGGACAGGTGGTATGTTGTTCTCCTTCTGAGCAAAAAGCTTATGAGCAGGAAGGCATCCCCGCCATTACCATCAACAATGGTATACCCTATAAAAAAATACGTCACCATAAGAAACCGGTAAAGAAACATGCAGGTTTTGTGGTGGTAACCAGCGGACGAATAGTAGATCAAAAGAATCCGGCCCTGTTCAACCAGATAGCCCAATATTTTGAAGAATTTCCTGACTTTACGTTTTTATGGGTGGGCGATGGCGATGCACGCGACACTTTAACCGCCAGCAATATTGTGGTGACGGGCTGGTTGCCGCCCACAAAAGTAAATGATCTGGTAGCTGCAGCGGATGTGTATATTTCGACGTCAAGATACGAAGGCCTGTCTTTTGCGGTATTGGAAGCGTTGGCAATGAATATGCCGGTGTTGTTGACAGATTGTATTGGCAACCGGGATTTGATGAACAGTTTAAATGGCGCGGTTTTTACTGATTTTAACGATGCAGTATACACCCTGCTTAGGTTTTATAATAACAGCAGTATGCTGAAAGTAATGGGTCAGCATTCCGGTGCGCACTGTAAAAACAATTTCAACCTGGCGGATACTTTTAGCCGGTATGCACAACTGTACCAGCGGGCCTCTTTTGTACCAGAATTACTTTATCCCATAAAATGAAGCCCATGATCGAGAACGGAAATAGTATCAGCACCAGCAGCAAGGAAATCAGAGAAAGCCTTGGACAAATCAAGCATTACCTTGAAAAAAATATCCGTACGCTCAGTGCGGAAGTAGAAAGAAAAGACCAGGAAATAAATGAACTCCGTTCTTCTTTAGAAAAAGCGCGCCTGCAGGCCGAAGGCAATAGCCAGCTAATGAATAAGCTGCTGGGTGAACTCACCAAATTACAGAATGATGTAGAGTGGTATAAACTCACCTATGAAAAGCGCAGCTTGTTGGGAACGCTGAGACAAAAGTTGTTTAGGAAATAACAAATCTCCACAGCTCAATACATCTGATTGAATTTATATGAGCCAGGATTACGTTCACAAATTTGCCATTGAGGAGGTAAATTCGTCGATGGCGCCGGAACGAATTATATATTTGTGAAAACATTTCCAGGCACATGAAAATAACCGGCGAAAGATTTATTCCGGACGCATCGTTGCTGCAGGATGAGATGGGCTACGAACACCTCCATCGGTATTATTCAATTATACCGCTGATAAAAGGGAAAGCAGTGCTTGACATTGCATGTGGTGAAGGATATGGCAGCGCCATACTGGCGGCGCACGCACAAAGCGTTACAGGAGCAGATATCGATCAAACCTCTATTGATGAGGCTAATCAAAAATATACTTCTGCGGATTTGCCATTGTCATTTGTACAGGCCGATGCAGCATTGATGCCTTTTGCAGACGATTCATTCGACGTGGTGGTTTCATTTGAAACCATTGAACATTTAGATGCACCGGCACAACAGCAGTTCATGCAAGGGGTGAAAAAAGTTTTGCGCGAGA
>DATJGC010000161.1:0-2782 GCA_035495345.1 Chitinophagaceae bacterium
TGCAGCATTGATTATGGATGATCGTTTTCCACTGACAGGTTTTACTTCTATTGCTTTGCACGCAGGCCATGAGGCAGACCCCAAAGCCTCTCATATCACCCCCATTTATGCCACTTCTACTTTTACGTTCGACAATGCCGAACAGGGCATGCGCCGTTTTGCAGGCAAGGAAGATGGCTATATTTATACGCGCTGGGGCAACCCCAATTTTACCGAGGCCGAGAAAACCATTTGCGCTTTTGAAGCCTTTGGCTTAAAGGATGCCAACGGCCAGCCGCTGCAGTTAAAAGCCTTTCTGCATGCCAGCGGGCAGGCGGCAATGACCACCCTCTTTTTGGCCAGCCTGCAGCAGGGTGATGCCATACTCTCTCATTATTCTTTGTATGGCGGCACCCATGAATTGTTGCACAAGGTACTGCCACCCCTTGGGATTGACGTAGTAATTACTGATTTGCGTAATCTGGAAGCTGCGGCAACTGCCATTAAAAACAACCCGCGCATTAAATGGATGCATTTGGAAACGCCCGCCAACCCCACCATACAATGTGTGGATATAGAGGCGCTCACGCAATTGGCAAGGCAGCATGGTATTGGCGTTTCAGTAGATAACACTTTTGCCACGCCGTATTTGCAACAGCCTTTTAAGTACGGGGTAGATTTTGTTTTTCACTCTACCACCAAATTTTTAAACGGGCATGGCAGTTCTATCGGCGGTGTGCTGATTGGTAAAGACATAGAACTGATGAGTACCAAGTTTACCAAGTGGCACCGTTTGCTGGGCGGCAATGCAAACCCTTTTGATGCCTACCTGCTGTGCATGGGTATGAAGACGCTTGAATTAAGAATGGAGCGGCATTGTCATAATGCCATGGAGGTAGCCCACTTCCTGGATGGCCATGCGGCGGTAGAGAAAGTAAATTATACGGGCTTGTCGCATCACCCGGATTATTATACCTGCGCTAAACAAATGCGTCACCCCGGTCCGATGATGAGTGTAGAACTGAAGGGGGGGTTATCAGCGGGCAAACGTTTTATAGACAGGTTGCAGATGTGCACACGCGCGGTTTCATTGGGCACTGCCGATACGCTGATCTCTCACCCGGCGAGTATGTCGCACTTTGGCGTAACTGCAGAAGAGAAAGCCAGGTTTGGTATTACCGATGGTTTGATACGCATGAGCATCGGCATAGAAAATATACAGGACATACTGGCCGATATGGAGCAGGCGCTTGCGTAGCCACCAGGCCTTTATGCTAGTCATATTCAATTTTATAAAGAACGCCCCCTGTTTTACCAGGGGGCGTTTGTATGGCAAGCAGCCGTTGTTGAGGCCAGACAAATAGTTAGCCAGTTAGATTTTGGGTGCAGCGTGCAACACTTCTTCATTCACTGCTGCCGCATACTTCTGGAAGTTGCTGGTAAAAAGTTGCGCCAGTTTGCGTGCAGCAGCATCGTAGGCGGATGCGTCTGCCCAGGTATTGCGTGGCTGCAGCAGCTCAGCAGGTACTTGCGGGCAGCTAACGGGTATGCTTACCCCAAATACCGGGTCGGTGGTAAAACCCGCCTTGTTTAACTGTCCGTTGAGGGCAGCGGCAATCATTGCACGTGTATAAGCCAGCTTAATGCGCTGGCCTGTACCAAATGCGCCGCCGCTCCAGCCGGTGTTTACCATCCAAACATTCACCTGTTGCTGAGCAATCTTCTCGCCCAGCATACCTGCATAAATGCCTGGATGCAGGGGCAGAAAGGGAGCGCCAAAACAGGCACTAAAAGTGGCCTTTGGTTCAGTCACCCCGGTTTCGGTACCCGCAACTTTTGCGGTATACCCAGAGATAAACTGGTACATGGCTTGTGCCTTTGTAAGTTTAGCAATGGGCGGAAGCACACCATACGCATCGCAGGTTAAAAAGAAAATATTGCGCGGAATATCTCCAACAGATACCGGCAATGCATTGCTGATAAAATTAATAGGGTAAGAAACGCGGGTGTTTTCTGTAATGGCGGCACTGTCAAAATCAATCCGGTTGGTGCCGGGGAAGAAGGGTGTATTTTCTACCAGCGCGCCGGGTCTTACGGCGTTATAGATCTGTGGTTCGTTGGCTTCACTGAGATGGATGGTCTTGGCATAGCAACCGCCTTCAAAATTGAAGACGCCATTATTGCTCCAGCCGTGTTCATCATCTCCAATCAACTGGCGGGCCGGGTCTGCGCTAAGCGTTGTCTTGCCGGTGCCGCTAAGGCCAAAGAACAAAGCAGTATCGCCATTGTCTCCGCGGTTGGCGGCACAGTGCATGCTCAGCACCTGGTGTTCCTGTGGCAGTAGAAAATTGAGTACAGAGAAAATACCTTTCTTGGTTTCTCCTGTATACCCGGTACCTGCTATCAGTATGGTTTTGTGTTTAAAAGAAATAACGGCCGCATTGTGCTGGCGCGTGCCGCATTCATCGGCATCCAAACGTAAACCCGGCGCGGAAAGGATGGTCCAGTCTGGCGTAAAATCAAGCAGTTCTTCTTCCGTTGGGCGGAGGAACATATTGTGTACAAATAGATCCATCCAGGGTTTTTCATTGATGACCCGTACATTCATTCTATAACGGTCATCTGCACACGCATAGCAATCGCGCACCCATAGTTCATCGCGCATGCTGAGGTAGGTCTTTATCTTTTTTTGAATGATATGAAAATAAGTTTCACTCAGGGGCAGGTTAAATTCATTCCAGTGGATGGTATCCGCAGTTATTTCATCTTTTACAATGAATTTGTCTTTTGGACTTCTGCCGGT
>DATJGC010000162.1:0-6096 GCA_035495345.1 Chitinophagaceae bacterium
ATAAAGCCGCCAATCTCATCAAAAGATTTGTTTTGAAAGGCCATGCGCTGAGAAAGGTTATTGAGTGTTTGGGCAATGGAGCCGGAGAGATCACTCTGGCTCATGGCCTGTATCAGCTGCATTTCCTTTTGCTTTTCCATAGCCTTGGCGCGGGCGCTGTCTGGTATGGGGTTGGCCTCAAAAATGGCGCGGTAAACGTCGTTATCCCGCTTTTCAAGGTCTTGCATCTGCTGCTGGAGTTTCTTCACCTGGTCGTCCAGGATATCATAATTTTCTGCGGCAGACTCATACTGCTGGCGCAGTAATTTTTCCTTGGGTGAGTCTATGTATTTGAAGGCAATGGAAACAATAATGATGGCGGTAACTACAGAAGCGGCTATAAAACCCAGCACACGCAACAACTTGACCCGCAGCGGGGTCTCCAGCTTTTCATAACGGAGCGTATTGGTATTATAGTAATACTTTATTTTCTTCATACCTGCTATGGCAGAAAACTATTTTGCAGTCGTTAATAAAATATTGGCCTCTTTTGTACGGTAGCCTGGCTTTAAGACCCATTACAAACCGGCTTACTGCCGCATATCCTTACCTTTGCCAGAATTTTTTACGCTACTATTAATATCAAATATAGCCTTTAGAAGGGCAACAAACAACCAAAGATTGTTCCAGTATGTTAACCAGCGCAGCCATTCGTCAAAAGTTTTTAGATTTCTTTTTGTCTAAGGGCCATACCATTGTTCCTTCGGCCCCCATCGTTATAAAAAATGACCCTACCCTCCTGTTTACCAATGCTGGCATGAACCAGTTCAAGGATTACTTCCTTGGCAACCGCCAGCCGGACCACCGTCGCGTAGCAGACACGCAGAAATGCCTGCGCGTAAGCGGTAAACACAACGACCTGGAAGAGGTGGGCGTAGATACCTATCACCATACCATGTTTGAAATGCTGGGCAACTGGAGCTTTGGCGATTATTTTAAAAAAGAAGCCATTGCCTGGAGCTGGGAACTGTTAACGGATGTTCTGCAGCTTGATAAAGACCGCCTCTATGTCACCATTTTTGAAGGTGATGAAAAAGAAGGGCTGGCAAAAGATGAAGAGGCGCTGGAAGAATGGAAAAAAGTTATTGCTGCAGACCGCATCTTACTGGGCAATAAAAAAGATAATTTCTGGGAAATGGGCGATACCGGCCCCTGCGGTCCCTGTTCCGAAATACATGTAGACTGCCGCCCGGCCGCAGAAAGAGCACAGGTAGATGGAAAGACACTGGTGAACCAGGATCACCCACAGGTGATAGAGATCTGGAACAATGTATTTATGCAGTTTAACCGTTTAAAAGACGGCAGCCTGCAGCCATTACCCGCCAAACATGTAGATACGGGTATGGGCTTTGAACGCCTGGTACGCGTTATACAAGACAAAACAAGTAATTACGATACGGATGTATTCACCGGCACCATTGCGGCCATAGAAAATATCACGGGTAAAAAATATGATTTTGGCGATAGCAAACAGGCGGTAGCCTTTCGGGTACTGGCAGATCATATACGTGCCATTGCATTTACCATTGCAGACGGGCAACTGCCATCCAACACCGCGGCAGGGTATGTTATCCGCCGCATCCTGCGCAGGGCTGTAAGGTATTACTATTCTTACCTGGACTATAAGCAACCCCTGCTGCACCAGTTGATGCCGGTGCTGGCCAAACAGTTTGAAAATGTGTTTGCAGAACTGAGCCTGCAAATAGATTTTGTGACCCGCGTGGTAAAGGAAGAAGAAGATGCTTTTCTGACTACGCTCGACAAAGGACTTACCCTGCTTGACACCGTAATGAAGGAAGCATTGGCCAATGGCAAAAACAACGCGCAGATAGATGGCGCCACGGCTTTCAGGTTGTATGATACTTTTGGTTTTCCGGTTGATTTAACGCGCCTCATTGCAGCAGAAAACAATGTAAGTGTGGATGAAGCAGGCTTTACCGCGGAAATGAAAAAACAAAAGGATCGTTCCCGTTCGGCCGCAGTAATAGAATCTGAAGACTGGACAGTTCTTACAGACAATGTTGCCAACCGTTTTGTGGGCTACGAAGCGCTGGAAAGCGATAGCCAGTTGCTCCGTTACCGTAAAGTAAAAGCAAAGGGAAAAGAGTTGTACCAGCTGGTATTGGATAAAACACCTTTTTACGCAGAGAGCGGTGGCCAGGTGGGTGATACCGGCGAGCTGCAGTTTGATGATGAAACTATACCGGTTACCAATACAAAAAAGGAAAATGATTTAATCATTCATTTTACCGAGCGCCTGCCTGCTGTTATAACGGGCAAGCTCAGGGCAAAAGTAGATGCCGGCCGGCGTAAAAATACCAGCCTGCACCATACGGCAACACACTTACTGCACGCAGCATTAAGACAGGTGCTGGGGCAGCATGTGGCGCAAAAAGGTTCGCTGGTAAATGATGAACACCTGCGGTTCGACTTTTCTCATTTTGCAAAAATGACCGAAGAAGAAATTGCAAGGGTAGAGATGATCGTTAATGAAAAAGTGCGCGCCAATATACCGGTAGTAATACAACAACTGCCAAAGGAAGAAGCCTTAAAACTTGGCGCCATGGCCTTGTTTGGAGAGAAATACGGAGATGTGGTACGCGTGGTTATCATGGACCCTAATTACTCTATTGAACTATGCGGCGGCACGCATGTAGGCAGTACGGGTGAACTGGGCTTCTTTAAAATAACACAGGAATCTGCAGTGGCTGCCGGCGTACGCCGTGTAGAAGCAGTAACCGGTAAAGCCGCAGAGGCGTATATAGCGGCAGAACTGCTGATTATAAAGGAAGCCAAAGAACAATTAAAAAATCCGGCTTCGTTGAGTAAGGCAATTGAATCTGTACTGGCAGAAAATGCAAGCCTTAAAAAGAAGCTTGAACACCTGGAAGACCGCCTGCTGGTGGGCATCAGGAATGAATTGCTGCACAAAGATGAAATCATCAATGGCGTTACGTTTATAGGCCAACTGGTAGAAGTGGGCAATGCAGATGCGTTAAAAAAGCTCTGCTTTGATCTAAAGAGCAAACTTCATGATCACCTGGCCATTCTTTGCGCCAATATTGGTGGTAAACCCTACGTGGCCATTGGTATGTCTGAAACGGTAGCAGCCGCAAAAAACCTGGATGCGGGTAAGATCATCAAAGAACATATTGCCCCGCTGATTAAAGGCGGGGGCGGCGGGCAGAAAACCCTGGCAACTGCGGGCGGACAGGAAGCCGGCAACCTGCAGCAGGCCATTGAAAAAGTAAAAAGTCTCCTGTAATCCTACCACGGATCAACTGTATATAAATCGTCCTTCTCCGCAATGGCATGGCGGCATTAAGGGGCGCCACCATGCCTGCTATTACCGCCAGACAGGCCTATCTGCCACTTAAATTAACATTTCCGAAAGTTTTCGTAATTAGGAAAATCGCTTTATATTTGAAGTACGAAAACAAACGTAGAAACAAATTTATCATTAAAAAACACGTGGTATGAAACAATACTTTTCCAAACTTGCCGCTACCCTTTTGCTTGCATGCGTTGTAACTGCCGGCTTTGCCCAGGACAATAAGAAAGAAGATGAAGAAATAAAAGAGAAAACCCGCATCCGAAAAAGTGAAGATGTAATTGTAATTACGCCCAAAGTAAATGTAGATACCAAACTTACCATTGAAATAAAGGGCGATGATATAAAAGTAAATGGTAAGCCATTGTCTGAATTTAAGAATGATGATGTAAATATCTCGCGCCGCAAGCACCTGGACGTTTCTGTTGAAAACAGGCGACTGGCAGATTTGGGTGATATGCGCCCGCCTGTAACGCGTTTCCGCAATGGCGGCGGTTCAATGTATGGCTTTGGCAATGGAGATAGCTTTTCCTACTCTACCAATAGCAACAAGGCCTTTTTGGGTGTGGGTACAGAAAAAGATGATGAGGGCGTTAGCATTACCAGTGTTAGTAAGGGAAGCGGTGCAGAAAAAGCGGGGCTGAAAGAAGATGATATCATCACCAAAATCAATGATGATAAAATCAGTTCGCCCGATGAGCTGACCAAGACCATTGGAAAATATAAACCCGAGGATAAGATAACCATTACCTACAAAAGAGATAAGAAGGAAATGAAGACAACGGCCACCCTGGGCAAAAGAAAAACGGCCACCACTATCTATGCCCCGGAGGCCATGGATGCTTTCAGGAATTTGAATTTCGACAACGGCAATTACAATTTTTCATGGAACGGCAGGGGCCGGCTGGGATTGAAAGCGCAGGAAACCGAAGACGGTAAGGGTTTAAAAATTGTTGATATAGATGAAGGCTCTACTGCGGAAAAAGCCGGTTTAAAGGAAGGCGATATCATCACCTCTTTTGACGGTGCAGAGGTTAACAATGTAGAAAAACTGGGTGAACTGGCAAGAACCGCCATGGAGAAAGGAAATTTTAAAGTAAAACTGCTGCGTGATGGTAAACAGCAGGAAGTGGATGTAAAAATTCCGAAAAAACTGAAGACCACCAGCCTGTAAAAAATACCTGCAAATAAGCTACTATGAAAAACTGCCGGTGACCCGTTAATACGGGTGCCGGCAGTTTTTTTAGCGCCCTGCGCTGCGGTTTGCGCACTCTTTGCATCAGATACCATTGCCCTCGGCTTCTGCCACTACATAAGCAGTCTTTTCATACTTTTGC
The DNA here is from genome assembly GCA_035495345.1 of Chitinophagaceae bacterium. Taxonomy (GTDB): domain Bacteria; phylum Bacteroidota; class Bacteroidia; order Chitinophagales; family Chitinophagaceae; genus JACMLD01. The sequence goes on from DATJGC010000162.1 coordinate 4,708, forward strand.
ACATTGGCAGCCCGGTGCCGCTGAAGCCTGAAAGATGATAGATTACAATAAGTATGAGACCGTTATTGGCCTTGAAGTGCACGCACAGCTGCTCACCCAAAGCAAGCTGTTTTGCGGAGACAGCGCTGCCTTTGGTGCCGCCCCCAACACGCATATCAGCGAAATAGCACTGGCCTACCCCGGTACCCTTCCCAAGCTCAACAAAAAAGCGGTGGAGCTTGCCATCAGGCTTGGTCTTGCCTGCCATTGTGAAATTGAACGCAAGAATTATTTCGCCCGTAAGAATTATTTTTATCCAGATCTGGCCAAGGGCTACCAGTTATCGCAACACACTACACCCATTTGCAAAGGCGGGTATGTGGCCATAAAGACCAGCGGGGGCGATAAAAATGTGCTGCTCAACCGTATTCACCTGGAAGAAGATGCCGGTAAGAGTATCCATGACCTCAACGAAGATTTTAGCTGTATAGATTATAACCGGGCCGGTGTGCCCCTGGTTGAAATTGTAACCGAACCAGATTTGCACAGCGCCGAAGAGGCCGCTGCTTATATTACAGAGCTTAGAAAGCTGGTGCGTTACCTGGATGTATGTGATGGCAATATGGAAGAAGGCAGCCTGCGTTGTGATGCCAATATCTCTGTTCGTTTAAAAGGCGCCACCCAACTGGGTGTAAAGGTAGAGGTGAAGAACCTGAACTCTATCCGCAACGTGCGCAAAGCCATTGAGTATGAAGTAAAGCGAATGATTGACCTGCTTGAAGACGGACAGCCCGTATTGCAGCAGACAAGAAGTTTTGACGCAGAAAATGATACCACCTTCTCTTTGCGCAGTAAAGAAGAGGCCAATGATTACCGCTATTTTCCAGACCCTGATCTGCCGCCCTTTTTAGTAAGCGAAGAGCAACTGCAACAGATACAACAGGCCATGCCTCCGTTACCCGAAGTGCTGATGGCCAAATACAGCAGCGAGCTGGGCCTGAGCGATTATGACGCAAGGTTCATTACAGACGATAAAGAAACGATACAGTACTTTGAAGCACTGGTAAAGGAAACATCGCATTACAAAGCAGCTGCTAACTGGCTGGCCGGTCCCGTAAAATCTTTCCTAAACGAGAAAGGCCTTTCCATTAGCGCATTCCCCCTGGCGCCTGCAACATTGGCCGCGGTTATAGCGTTGGTAGAAAATGGTAAGCTGAGCTTTTCAGTGGCTTCTTCCAGGCTGCTCAATGCAATTATTGAATCCGGCGAAACAAATGCATTGGAAGTAGCCACCCGGCTGAATCTTTTGCAGGATGCGGATAGCAGCTCCATTGCAGGCTGGGTAGATGAAGTACTGGCCAATATGCCGGATAAAGTGGCTGAATATAAAAAAGGAAAAAAGGGGCTTAT
>DATJGC010000163.1:0-8516 GCA_035495345.1 Chitinophagaceae bacterium
TTTTATCACCGTTTATTGAACCAGCTGCTTACTGGTACCTTATCGTGCCACAGTTGCCGCCACCGCGCTATATTTACCGATATTCATCAACCTACAACTAGCATTAGACATGATCAGCGATGTACAGATTCTACAAACCGATATCCTTTCCAATAACTGGTACACCCTCAGAAAAATAACCTATCAATACAAAAAGCGCGATGGCAAACTGCATACGCAGACCCGCGAAGCATACGACCGCGGCAATGGCGCTACCATTCTGCTCTACAATAAAGCAGCGGGTACCGTTATTCTTACACGCCAGTTCAGGTTACCCAGCTTTGTGAATGGCAACCCGGATGGTATGCTGATAGAAGCCTGCGCAGGTTTGTTAGACAAAGACAACCCCGAAGATTGTATCAGGAGAGAAACCGAAGAAGAAACGGGCTATAAAATAACGGATACGCGCAAAATTTTTGAAGCGTATATGTCGCCCGGCTCCGTCACAGAAATACTTTACTTCTTTGTAGCTGCCTATACTGCTGCTATGAAAGTGAGTGATGGTGGTGGCGTGCCGGATGAGCAGGAGAATATTGAAGTGCTGGAATTACCGTTTACAAAGGCCCTGGCAATGGTAGAAGATGGCAGCATTAAAGATGCAAAAACAATCATGCTGCTACAATATGCAGCTCTGCACAAACTGCTGTAAAAAAAATCCCGCAGCTGTTGCCGCGGGATTGGTAGTTATTCCATCAACCGTCCATAAAAATAGCTTGCTGCCGTTAGGCGTATTAATTTCCGAATGCTATGTTTTGTCTTGCCTGGTTATCTACAGAAGGCAAAGGCAATTTTACCTGTTTTGTAGCCAGTAACATCACCGCTGTATTGTATTGCACACACTCTGCTTTTGTAAGCGTGGTAATGCTGCCATTGCCTTCAAAATAATAATGGGTGGCAATAAACTTTTTTACGTGGTCTCTGCTCTCTGCGGGCAGGTGATACTGCAGGCGCCAGAAGTTCCGGCTGCCAGATTTACGGATAGCACTGTACACCGGGCCGGGGCCGCAATTGTAAGCCGCCATTACCAGCAGCCAGTCGCCAAACTCTCCATACAAATCACGCAAATACAAAGCAGCGGCCTTGGTGCTCTTGCCCAGCAAGCGGCGTTCGTCATATCCTTTTGTAACCTTCAAGCCAAGCAAACGCGCGGTAGTGGGCATTAGCTGCCAGGTACCTGCTGCGCCAACACGTGAAACAGCGGACGACTTCAATTCTGATTCTATCACCGCCAGGTATTTCAGCTGCGTAGGCAAGCCATACTTTCTCAAAACACCATCGATGGTTCTGAAAGGCGAAACACTTCTTTCTTTGATTTTTACCAGGTCTTCGTTGTTTTTGTTGAGATAGCTGTGTACAAACTTCACAGCATTTTTGTTCAGCTGTACTTGTTGCACAGCAGTAGCAGGAGCAATACAATTGGTATCTTCTGCCAGCACGCTAATGTCTTTCGGGTGCTGAAAACTGGTAAACGGTAGAATAAGAAATAACAATAAATGGCCAATAAAAACAGCCTTCGACAATTTGGAATGCAACATTGTTTTTAGTTTTAAAGTAAAACAATGCCGACCCTGAAGAATTGGATTGAGAAATGGTAAACGTTATGTCACAGGAATATTGGGAAGAAATGCAGTAAGAAATCCGGGGGTACGGTCAAAAAAGGCTTTTCAATGAAACCGGTACTGCACAATAGCTGAGATGCGCTAACGGGGTAAAGATAAAACGCATATACGGGAAATCATAGCGCCTGCTACGATGGAAAAATACGATGCGCCGCTAACTACTGCGTTATCATGGTGTTACTGGCAGCCTGGAGAATGAATATTTTCCGATTGTCTCTTTTTGGGACGTAACTTTGCCCCATATATTGCAATTTTCAATATAAATTAGAGTAAATTAAAAGTAACACGTAACGACCGGAGACCGGCTTGCCGCCCCTCAGAAAGGTAGCTCCTGAACCAACTTCGGCCTCAATAACAGCAACTTTACATGGGCATACAAGCACCGGGAGTGAAATACAGCTTTCTATCGGGCGGAGGAGAGATGGGCCAACTCACCAGGGAGAAAGATTGGAGGAAGACGGCTGTTGGCGACCCCGCCACCTGGCCGCAAAGCCTGCAAACCACCCTTAGCATATTACTGAATTCAAGGTTCCCGATGTTTCTTTTCTGGGGAGAAGCCATGACCTGTTTTTATAACGATGCCTTCCGTCCCAGCCTCGGCAATAACGGCAAGCACCCTGATATACTTGGCATGCCTGCAGAACTGGGTTGCGCAGAAAACTGGGACATTGTGCAGCCGCTACTGCAAACCGTTTTTGAAACCGGCGAATCCCTGTGGTATGAAGATCTGCTGATACCCGTTTACCGTAACGGGCACCTGGAAGATGTGTACTGGACTTTTAGTTACAGCCCAATAAAGAATGAAGACGGAAAAACGGAGGGCGCTATCGTTGTCTGCACAGAAACCACCGGCCAGGTGTATGCTACCAAGAAGCTCAAGGAAAATGAAAGAAATTTTCGCTCGCTGGTATTGGAGTCGCCAGTATCGGCAGCCGTTTTTCGCACCAGTAATTTCATCATTGAATTGGCCAATGATGCCAGCCTGCAATTGTGGGGAAGAGATGCCAGCATCATTGGCAGGTCTGTAAAAGAAGTTTTTCCTGAGCTAAAAGACCAACCCTATCTTGAAATACTTCGCCAGGTGTATGAAACAGGCATTACCTATGAAGGAAAGGAAAAAGTGGCGCACCTGAACAGGAATGGTAAGCTGGATGAAGTCTTTGTCAATTTTGTGTATAAAGCGCTGCGCGATGAAAATGGAAAGATCAATGGCATTCTTTCCATGGGCTATGATGTTACCGACCAGATACGCACGCGCAACCAGTTAAAAGAACTGGAAGAAAGAAACCGTGTGGCCATTGAAGCCAATGAGATTGGCGTGTATGAAAAAAATCTCTTAACAGAAGAGGTGATCTTCTCAGACAAAATGCACGAAATCTACGGTGCCACTGAACCCCTCTCGCCTGCTACTTACGTAGACATGATTCATCCTGACGACCGCGAAATGCGGTTGCGGGCACATGCCATTGCACTACAGACAGGCAAACTGGAATACCAGTACCGCATTATACTAAAGGATGGATCGATCCGGTGGATAGATTCTCACGCAAAGATTTATTTTAACGAGGCAGGCGCTCTGGTAAAACGCATCGGCACCATACAGGATATTACGGAAGAAAAGTTGATGCTCACACGCATCAGGGAGACCGAGAAAAAATTTCGCAATACGGTGATGCAGGCACCCGTGGGCATTGTATTGATGAAGGGGCCGGAGTTTATTGTGGAAACAGCCAACCAGGCCTACCTGCAACTGGTAGATAAAGAGGAAGATGATTTTGTGGGGAAGCCGTTATTTGACTCACTGCCCGAAGTAAAAGAAATTGTAGCGCCGCTGTTAACAGATGTACTCAATACCGGTAAACCCTATTATGCCAGTGAACTGGAAGTAGTGCTGAACCGTTTTGGTAAAAAAGAGCCGGCTTTTTTTAATTTGGTATATCAACCCCTCCGCGAAAGCGATGGCAGCATCAGTGGGGTAATGGCCGTAGCCAATGAAGTAACCGGGCAGGTACTGGCCAAATTTGCTTTAAAACAACGCGAGGCGCAGTTCAGTAATATGGTAATGCAGTCGCCCATTGCCATGACCATCTGGCGCGGGCCGGAGCACATTATAGAAATTGCCAATGAAACGATGCTGAAAAAAGTATGGCGCAAGGAAGCAGAGCAGGTCATTGGCAAAAAAGCGCTGGAAGTGTTTCCTGAATTGCATGATCAAAAATACCCCGCCTTACTTAAAAAAGTATATACTGAAAGGATAGTACACCGTGAGTCTGAATCCGTGGCCTATGTGCAGGGTAATGATGGCATGAAGAAATTTTACCTCGATTTTGAATATTCTCCCCTGCTGGATAAAAATGAACAGGTCTCCGGCCTGATGATAACCGTAAATGATGTTACCCAAAAAGTGGAAGCGCGCCAGCAGCTGGAAGACGCTGAGGAACGCCTACGCCTTGCCGCAGAAGGCACCGGCCTGGCCACTTGGGATCTGAATATTCAGACAAGGCATATCATCTATTCACCGCGCCTGGCCCTGGTCTTTGGTCATGCTGAAGATGCGGTATTAACGCACCAGCAGCTCCGCGAGCAGGTTCACCCGGAAGACAGGCGCCTGATTGTAGAACCTGCGTTTGAGGCAGCGCTTAAAACCGGCGTGTACCTGTATGAAGCCCGCGTCTTGCACCCGGATGGTTCTGTACACTGGATACGCACGCAGGGCAAACTGTTTTATGATGAGCAGAAAAAACCCATGCGCCTGCTGGGCACCATGCGTGATATTACCGAGCAGAAAGCACAGGAAGAAATTGTGCATCGCCTGGCCACCATTGTACAATCTTCTGACGATGCCATCATCAGCATAAAAATTGATGGCACCATTACCAGCTGGAATGATGCAGCGCTGCGCATGTTCCAGTTTACGGAAGAAGAAATGATTGGCAATTCTGTTTTTAGACTGATACCGCCGGATAAGATGGCAGAGGAATATGGCATTATTGAAAGATTGAAGAAGGGCGAACGCATAGAACATTTTGAAACCGCCCGCATGACAAAAGACCAGCGGCAGCTGGATGTATCATTGTCTATATCGCCTCTGAAAGACGCTTCGGGCAACGTGATTGGGGCCTCCAAAATTCTGCGAGACATTACCAAACAAAAAGAAGCCGAGCGGCTCATCCAGAAAAACGAGCAGAAATTCCGGTTGCTGGCAGACTCCATGCCCGAGTTTATCTGGACATGGGATAACCAGGGCCAGCTTACCTACGCCAATAAAACCGTGCTTGACTACGCCGGCCTTAGCACTGCACAATTAAGCAAAGACGGCTGGCAGCAGATTGTGCACCCTGACGACAGCAAAGAAGATAACCGCCAGTGGAGTCATTCCATTGCCACCGGTGAACCCTACCTCATTGAACATCGTTTCAGGCGGCATGATGGTGAATACCGCTGGCAACTGAGCCGCGCCATACCCCAGAAAGATGAAGCCGGCAATATACAGATGTGGGTAGGCACCAGCACAGATATTGACGAGATAAAGAAACATGATCAGCAGAAAGACGACTTTATAAAAATGGCGAGCCATGAACTTAAAACGCCCGTTACCACCATCAAAGGCTATGTGCAGTTGCTGCTGAAAATGCACAAGAGTGAAAAGGATCCCTTCCTGGCCAGTTCTTTACAGACCATCGACAAACAGATCTTCAAACTCACCAAGCTGATTACAGATTTGCTGGACGTAACAAAAATAGAGACGGGCAGCCTGGAACTGCAGAAAGAAACTTTTTATATTGCAGATACAGTAAACGAGATTGCTGAAGAGCTGGAGACCACCATTCAAACGCATAAAATATCCGTGCGGCAGCATGCCAACCCGTTGATACTGGCAGATAAAGACCGGATTGCCCAGGTGCTTATCAATCTTTTTACCAACGCCATCAAATATTCACCCGGCGCCAGTGAGATAATAGTTAGTATCAATGAAGACAAAGAAAATATGCTGCTGACGGTGCAGGATTTTGGGATTGGTATTCTGCCACAGGATCTGCCAAAAATCTTTGAACGGTTTTACCGCGCGTCTGGTAAAGATGAAAAAACCTTCCCGGGCTTTGGCATTGGCCTGTTCATCGTAAATGAAATTGTGAGCCTGCACAATGGAAAGATCTGGGTGAAAAGTGAAAAAGACAAAGGCGCCCTGTTTTACGTATCATTACCCCTAACAAAATAAAAAAGGAGCCTACCGTGAACACAAGAGAGCAGGTGGATATCATCCTACTGGACGATGACAAAGATATCTGTGTCATGGTGCAGGCAATGCTGAATTTTTCAGGGTACAAAGTGCAGTCTTTGTCGCTCCCCCACCAGCTGAATGAACTGCTTGTCAGCTTAACACCGCGCATGTTGCTGATGGATATGTTATTGTCTGGCACAGACGGCCGCGATGTGTGCCGCCGGTTGAAAAATGATGCCGATACCCGCCATATCAAAATCATGATGATGTCTGCGCACCCGGATGCAGACAGGAGTTGCCGCGAAGCAGGTGCAGATGATTTTATTTCAAAACCTTTTGATATGGATCAGTTTATTGCCAAGGTAAAATCGCAGTTAGCATTTTAAACCCCGGTTCTCATCGTTTCTCAAATAGACCCCTTCCCTAGCGCGCTCTTTTCTGCAGATCTTCCACGCTAATACTAATCATCCGGCCCAGCGGTTTACCGTTCCTATAGCTGATAACCCTCATCAGCACCGCATCTTTGGGCACCAGCACCGCGGTTTTTGTATACTTTGGATAAAAATTATCTGGGTATGAATTATCAAAACTATAATAGAGATCAAGGCCTTCTATTTCTGTATCAAAATTAACGGAGAGGCTGGTACTGTCTTTCGTAACCTTGATCAGCGGATCATACATGCTGGGCGCATATTTAATACCGGCAACGCTGTAGCGGTCAAAATGTTTTTCTACGCGGTTGGTAAAATCCGGCCAGTTCTTCCGGCTATTAGGAGACCAAACAGATTCAGCAATGGCAAAGGCACGGGGCCAAATCATGTATTGCAGGTGACGCATATTGTATACCTGTTCTGTCCACAGGTTGCCCTGTCCGCCTTTTACAAGTTTTTCATCAACACCATCCGGCACGGGGTTGAACTCATAGGTAGTCTTTAAGCGAAGGCTGGCATACACCGGTGGTTCAACCGCCGCATCGCCCTGCATATAATCCAGGTATACAAAATTGGTAGGGCTCATCACTACTTCATGGCCTAATTTGGTGGCTTCTATACCGCCCTTGATACCGCGCCAGCTCATCACCGTGGCATTCGGGGCCAGTCCGCCCTCCAGTATTTCATCCCAGCCAATCAGTTTCTTGCCCTTGGAGGCCACCAGCTTTTCTACACGTTTTACAAAATAGCTTTGCACTTCATTCAAATCTTTCAGGTTTTCTTTCTTCATCAGTGCTTTTATTTCCTCGCTTTTCTCCCAGAAATTGCGCGCGGTTTCATCGCCGCCCATATGAATGTACTGGAAAGGGAAAAGGGCTGCCACCTCGGTAAACACCTTGTCTAAAAACGTGTATACTTTATCGTTAGCAGGGCAAAGCGTGTTGTCTATCAGCCCGTAAAAATGCCCCTTGGGAGGCCATACCATAAAGGGCTCACCGGAGTTTACTTTATAGGTACCAGGCGTGCAACTGAGTTCCGGGTAGGCCGCCAGCGCAGCCAGGCTGTGACCGGGTACATCTATTTCGGGCAAAATATTTACATACTGGGCGCTGGCGTAGACCACCAGCTCACGGATATCATCTTGTGTAAAAAAGCCGCCGAAATTGCGCGGTTCATCATCTGCCGGCGCCGAAAACTTATTGAAAGTGCCGGTTTTCTGAACGTTCCATGCCCCTACCTCCGTTAATTTGGGATAGGCTTTTATTTCGATGCGCCAGCCCTGGTCGTCTGTAAGATGCAGGTGCAGCAGGTTAAATTTATAGCGCGCCATCTGGTCGATGAATTGCTTCACCTGGTCTTTCGTAAAAAAATGGCGGGAGACATCAAACATAAGACCGCGCCAGCCAAAACGAGGGTAATCTGTAATGGTTACGGCGGGTACAGACCATTTTGCCTGCGTCTGCACGGTGTTGGCCTCAATGGCGGGGGGCAATAATTGCAACAGGGTTTGTACGCCGTAAAACAAACCGGCGGGGTCTGCTGCTGTGATAACAATACCATCGGGGCTTGACTGTAAATTGTATTGTTCTTTTTTGTAGGATTTATCATTGGTAAGCTGCAATTTTATTTTTCCGCTGCCGGGGGTATTGCCTTCTTTTACCGTTACCGCATAACCGGTAGGCGTGCTTATTTTTTTGCTGAGGTAGGCGGCAATGGCTTTTGCTTCTGGCGGGGTTTCAATGACAAGGTTGGCCGGAAGTGTAAAGCTTCCGTTGGTCCGCTGTATACTTACCGGCTGCGGAATAATGGCCAGGCTGCTGTCTGAAGGCTGTGCAAAAACACTGAAGCATGTAAAAAGGGCGGCTAGTAACAAGAGTCTTTTCATATGTGCTGTCAACTTTAGGGAATTGTTCTTCAATAAACCACTGTGTTTGCAAAGAAAAGGAATAATATGTTTGGCCGGCAGGCTTCTTTTGAGGCAGCAGCGGCCTTGCAACAGCGCTCCTGCCCTGCCCCTCACCAATGGTGCGGAAGGCGCATGCGTCATTCACCAGGCGTTAACAAGATTACTAGCGGGCTATACGGTAGTTCTTTTTAAATTGGATGTCTAAAATGGATCGCTCATTTAAAACATCTACAATGAAAAAACTATTGTTTGCAGCGTTTATGCTGCTGGCAGGCACCGGCCTGTTTGCCCAGGCACAG
>DATJGC010000164.1:0-3516 GCA_035495345.1 Chitinophagaceae bacterium
CCCTGCTCCTCACCGCTTACCGCCACGAAAATTACCGTGGCAGAAAACGGGTAGCGGCTCATTATCCGCGCACATTCTATCACGGTTGCGGTACCGCTGCCATCATCATTGGCGCCGGGCGCATCGCCGGTACGGTCCATCACATCTGAGCGACGGCTATCCAGGTGCCCGCTGATAAGAAAAAGCCGATGATCATTAGGGTCTGTTCCCTGCAAGGTGGCCACTACATTGCCTAACAGCAGCGGGGCATCTACGCGTTTACCATCTGCAGCAAGGGTAGTGGTATCAATCATTGCGGTAAGTCTTCCGCCAGATTGCTTTGCAAATTCATTGAACTTTGCCAACACCCAGTTCCTGGCTGCGCCGATGCCTTTTTTGGGGTCTGCCTGTGTACTCAGCGTATTGCGGGTGCCCGTGGCTACCAGGGCTTTTATATAAGATTGCAGGGAATCTGCGGATACTTCTTTCACCATTTTTTCTATGGAAGGGTCTCTCAGCACGGTCGTTTGTGCAATACCGGTAGTGCCGCAAAGCGCAGCAGCGCAAAAAGTAAAAAAGATTTTTCTCATGAATGGATGCGTTAGGCTGTTGGTAATGAAAACATTTGTGCTCACTAACTAAATGGAGTGAGAAGCTGCAACTAAATTAAAGGAAAGACCCCATGCGCAGGCAGGTGGGCCAATTAAAATTTAATGGATGGGCAGCTGTTGGCGATGTGCTAGTAGCCGTATTTGTCTTTCCAGCGTTGTTTTAAGAATTTCCGCAGTTCTTCTTCCCTTGCATTGTTGCCGGGTTCGTAGAAGACAGTGCCGCTGATCTTGTCTGGCAGGTATTCCTGTGCTGAGAAATTGTCTTCATAACTGTGCGAGTACTGGTAACCCTTTCCATAGTCAAGGTTCTTCATGAGTTTGGTGGGCGCATTGCGGATGTGCAGCGGCACCGGCAAATCTCCGTGTTGTCTTACGGCCGCCATAGCAGCGTTAATGGAAACCACTGCTGCATTGCTTTTGGGCGAAGCCGCAAGATAGGCAGTGCATTGAGAAAGGATGATTTGCGCCTCCGGGTAACCAATTTTATTAACTGCGTCAAAACTGGCATTGGCCATTACCAGTGCCGTGGGGTTGGCGTTGCCAATATCTTCGCTGGCCAGTATGACCAGTCTTCTCGCAATAAATTTTACATCTTCGCCTGCCTCAATCATTCTTGCCAGCCAGTAAAGGGCGGCATTGGGGTCGCTGCCCCGGACTGATTTTATAAAAGCCGATATGATATCATAATGCTGCTCGACTTTTTTATCGTACAGTGCAATGCGCTTCTGTGCTATCTTGATTACCTGTTCATCCGTAATCACGGCATTATTGCCCAGGGCATCGGTCACCAGCTCCAGCAGGTTGAGCAGTTTACGCGCATCCCCACCGGCAATATTAATTAAGGCACTGGTTTCTTTTAGTTCAATATTTTTCTTCTGCAGGCTGGTATCTTTTTCAAGCGCATGCCGCAGCAGGCTGATCTGCTGGCTTTCATCAAGGGGCTTTAGTACATATACCTGGCAACGGCTGAGCAATGCCGCATTAACTTCAAAAGAAGGGTTTTCAGTGGTGGCGCCTATTAAGGTGATGATTCCTTTTTCTACCGCACCCAGGAATGCATCCTGTTGTGATTTATTGAACCGGTGTATTTCATCAATAAAAAGAATGCAGCGTTCTTTTGTTTTGGCGGTTTCAATTACTTCCCTCACTTCTTTTACACCGCTGCTGATGGCACTCAGTGTAAAAAAAGGTACCCCCAGGGTATGGGCGATGATATTGGCAATGGTGGTTTTGCCCACACCGGGCGGTCCCCATAAGATCATAGACGGCAGTTTGCCCTGTTCTATGGCCGTACGCAGTATGCTGCCCTTGCCGGTTAAATGTTCCTGGCCCACCAGCTCATCCAGGGTAGTGGGCCGCAAACGTTCTGCTAAAGGAGAAATCATCATCAAAGTAACAAAAAAACGAAGCAAGCTTCCCTGCAATGATATTTACGGCGTGGTTTACGGAATGTTCTTCTGCAGGAAGGCGGCTATCTTATCAAATGAGTCGGTGAGGGTAGCGCCTCTCCAGCCGTGCCCCGCATTTGCATACAGTACCAGTTCACTGGCTACCCCCAATGCCTGCAGTTTATCACGCACCATGGCAGACTGGCTGCTGGGCACTAGCGGATCCGCTCCTCCATGCAATAACAGCGTTGCCGGTGAGGTGGTGCTCAGGAACTGGTAGGGGCTTGATTGTGCATACAATTGCGGGTTTGCGGTTGGCTTGGTACCCGTTATTCTTTGCAGTGCCATTCCCACCAGCGGGTGAGAGTTATACATAACCGTAAGATCTGCAGGGCCAAAAAACGAAATAACGGCCAGCGGCTTTACCGGCTGCGGGTGTTTGTAGGCCTGCAGCATGGCCAGGTGCGCGCCGGCACTGGCCCCCAGGAAAATCCATTGGTCCGACAACTGGTACGTCTGCCGCTGCTGGTATAGAAAATTCACTGCTGCCTGCACATCATTTTCTTGCGCGGGAAAGAGCGTTTTTTCGTTTACTGCCCACCGGTAGTTGATATTTACAAATGCATACCCTGGAAAACGCGTTTGCAAGGGCTGAATATATGCGCTGAAATCTGCCTTATCGCCACCATTCCATCCCCCGCCATGAATCAAAAAGATCACCCTGGTGGTGGCTGCAGAACGCCCCGCCGGAAGGTAGATATCCATTTTCTGGCGAGGGTCTGCTCCGTAACTGATATTCATCAATTGCTTTGCTTCTTCGCTGCCGTGTGTGGGGTAGGTACCCAATAAAAGTAGGCTCGCCAAAATACTCATCATATGCATCATCCGCTTTGGCAGCTATAACATAATTAGTTGTGTTACAGTTTGTAAACGGATTGCCAAATTCTCCGAAACGAGGATATATATCACCGTTATGCCGCAGTAACAGTTGCCATTAATGGGTTAGCAGCCTGCTATATGCTGGCTTTTGCCCGACCGGGCCGGGGCAAGATATTTTTCCACAGTAATCATTCGTTAACATTTAATTAGTTTTTAATCTATAAATTACAATATCTAAACGCTGTACTATGGGAAAGACAATGCAACGCAGACAGTTTCTACAACGTTTGTCTGCTAAGAGTCCAACACTCCTTTCCCCCATCACCGAAGAAAATCTCATTCCTGTTTCATCAGCGGGTACCACAAAAGCCAGCGGCACTGCCTCCGGTGTTAACATGTATACCGGGCCATGGACCGAAAAGGAAATGGTGCATCTTTTAAAGCGGGTGATGTTTGGCGCTACCAAGGCCAGTGTTGATGAAATCAAAGGCATGAGCATGAGTGCTGCCGTTGATTATCTCATTGACAATCCCGTACAGCCCAGCACCTCGCCCGTTAATAATTATACGCAGGGCGTAGACAGTGGTGGGGTGGCCTTTGGCGCTTCCTGGATTGATGCTAAACTGCCCGACCCGGTAGACCCGCCACCTCCTGCGGCA
>DATJGC010000165.1:0-4934 GCA_035495345.1 Chitinophagaceae bacterium
TTCCCATCCGATAAACATAATTACATAGTTGGCACCCAGTACCAGCAACAGCATCGAAAAAACAAAAAGGTTGAGGTAAGAAAAGTAGCGGGCAAAATGCGGGCTCTCTTCTTCCTTCATATAGGCGGTAGAATAAAGATGAATGAGAAAGCCAACCCCTGTAATCACCAGCAGGAACAATGAAGAAAGCTGGTCTACCTGGAAAGCAAAGGGAATATGTACCGTTCCAAAGCTGATAAAATCAAACAGTTCAACCACGCCCGACCTGCCTGCCCTCACATCCATAAACAATAGCAGGCTTACTACAAATGAAGCCAGTATGGCGCCGCTGCCAATAATACCCGTGGCGGGTTTGGAAAGTTGATTGCGCAGGAGGCCGTTGATGAGAAAACCCAGCAACGGAAACAGCGGAACTAAAAATACTATTTGACTCATATGGTTCTAGTCAGAAGTTTGGGTACCGGGTTAAAGCACTAGTGCTTCAACCTGTTTAAGAAATTGATGTCTACCGAATGCGTATTGCGGTACATCATTACAATGATGGCCAAACCCACACTTACTTCTGCTGCTGCCACTACCATAATAAAAAACACAAATAATTGTCCGTCTATGCCACTGCCCGCCTGTGTTGCTGCATCCACCACCTGGTGCGTCTTGGAAAAAGCCACCAGCAACAGGTTAACGGCATTCAGCATTAATTCAATGCACATAAAAACAATAATTGCATTGCGGCGGGTGAGCACACCCACCACACCAATACAAAACAGCGCAATGGAAACAAATATGTAATAGTTTACCGGCATATCACTGCTTCCCGAAGGAAAATTTTTATTTTAAAAAAACTGCAAGCTGTCTGTCACTCTTTCTTTCCTATAACCACCGCACCTACCATGGCGCTTAAAAACAACACGCTGCTGATTTCAAAAGGCACCACGTAATCTTTAAACAAGGCAATACCCAAATTTTTGATCAGCCCAATATCACCGCCGGAGGTTTGCACCATTTGCTGTTTGGTGGCAGTATCTTTTAACGCCGCTACCAGCACCAAAAACAAACACATACCTGCCAGGAAACCCGCAAAGCGCATTAATTTATTGCTCTGCAGGTTAACATCTGCATTCAGGTTCATCAGCATGATTACAAAAAGGAAAAGCACCATAATGGCGCCTGCATAAACAATGATATTTACAATGGCAAGAAACTGCGCATTCAATAATATATAATGACCGGAGATGGCAAAAAACGCCACAATCAGGAACAGCACGCTGTAAATAGGATTCTTGCTTAACACTACCATTAAGGCACTGCCCAGGGCAAGCGCGGTTAACAACCAGAATAATATTTGTGTAATTCCCATTTTTCTTTAAACAGTTATGGCGTCTGGCAATCTTTGCAGCATGCCTGCGCAGACCAGCCTGATGACTCTATTACTTGCAAACCGTGCCGATACCCCACCGTTCTTGCTTCACTGATGCGTCTACGCTTTTGGCCTTACTCTTCCACCCGCTGCCTTTGCATACAGTTCAGGTTCTTTTACCGGGTCAGGAATCAGCAGATCCTGTTTACCATAAATAAATGTTTGCCGCTGAAAATTGGCCGGCGCAAATGTTTCTGTAAGGTAGATAGCATCTTTAGGACAGGCCTCTTCACACAATCCGCAAAAGATACAGCGCAACATGTTAATCTCATATTTGGCGGCGTACTTTTCTTCACGGTACAAATGCTCCTCTCCTTTTTTTCTTTCCGCACCTTCCATGGTAATGGCTTCTGCCGGACAGGCTACTGCACATAAGCCGCAGGCCGTACAACGCTCACGCCCTTCTTCATCACGGTTAAGTATGTGTAAGCCCCTGAAAACAGGACTAAACGGTCTTTTTTGCTCAGGGTATTTAATAGTGGCCTTTCTTTTAAAGATGTGTTTGAAAGTAATCACCATGCCTTTAAAAATATTCCACAGGTAGATTTTTTCCAGCCTTGTCATGGGCTTGCGGTCTACCGGTTTCACCTTATTTGTTAATGCCTGCATGCTATATTCTCCTCATTTGTAAAGGTTCGCAAAAATATTTTTATCATTCCAACCTACCAATTCTTTTATTGTCACTACCATACGGCACCGGCGCTGTTTGCGCCCTACCTGCTAAAAATGCCAGTTATTTTGTTTCAATAAAACAAGACCCCCGGTAATAACCATATTTACCAGCGCCAGTGGTATTAAACTCTTCCAGCCAAGGTTCATCAGCTGATCATACCTGAAACGCGGAATAGTCCACCTTACCCACATAAACAAAAAGATAAATCCTGCAATTTTTGCAAAGAGGCAGGCAAACTGCAATATGGGTAACCAGTTGCCGATGGACTGTCCAAGGGCTACATCATTTACAAAGGGTATATCATAGCCGCCAAAGAAAAGCGTAGCCATAATAGCACTGCTGATAAACATGTTGATGTATTCCGCAAACAGGTAGAAACCGAGCTTCATAGATGAATACTCCTGGTGATAACCAAAATTCAATTCATTTTCTGCTTCCGGCAAATCAAAAGGCGTTCGGTTACATTCAGCAAAAGCACACACTATAAAAATTAAAAAACCCAGGGGCTGGTAAAACACATTCCATACACCACTTTGCATTTGCTGCTGTACAATTTCACCCAGTCTCAGAGAACCCGTCAGCATCAGCAATGCAATCAGCGAAAGACCCATGGCCAACTCATAAGAGATCATCTGAGAGGCACCGCGCAAAGCGGCTATCAGTGAAAACTTATTGTTAGAGGCCCATCCGCCAATCATGATGCCATACACACCTAAACTTACCACACCAAAAATATACAGTATGCCAATATTGATATCCGCCACCTGCAGGCTCACCATTCTGTCTAAGCCAAACCAGGTAAAATGGATGGCACTTCCCCATGGAATTACAGCGCTGGTCATCATGGCCGTCATCATGGCCAGGCAGGGACCCAGTATAAAAAGAAATTTATTAGAGGTATTGGGTATAATTTCTTCCTTCATAAACAGTTTCAACCCGTCTGCCAGTGGTTGAAAAAGGCCAAAGGGACCCGCCCTGTTTGGACCAATACGGTCTTGTATAAATGCAGCTACTTTTCTTTCTGCATAGGTTTCATACATGGCAATCACCAGTGATACAGATACAATGACCACAATCAGCAAGAGCTTTTCTGTCAGCAGGAACATATCTAACGCTAGTAATATCATTTATTCAAGGTCTTTAATAATCGTTTGCAATCTTAGGTAGTAAATGCCTGCATTACTTTTTAAAATCATCGCTGTGTGCTGGTCCTTCAATCTCGCTGAGTTTAATATTGGGCTTGTTTACTTCACTCACGCTATGTATGTCCATCAGCAATTTCGGGCTTCTGCCATGAAGCACATTTACGATGGTTTCATTGGGTTTTTTCAATCCTTCATAATGGCCCTGTGAAATAACGGAGTGGCGGTTTACATGTGCCGGCCCTTCAATGGTCCAGTCGGCCGTATCCTTTTTCTCAAAACGGCATTCATTGCAGATCCAGTCTTTTACTTCACCCCATTGATCCTTTCTGCCGGTTACCCTGAATACTTCTTTGCCCCGCAGCCATAACTGCACTTTTCCGCTGCACTTGGGGCAATCACGGTGGGCATCCACCGGTTTTGTAAACCATACCCTGTTCTTAAACCGGAAGGTACGGTCTGTAAGCGCGCCTACCGGGCAAACATCTATCACGTTGCCAATAAAATCATTGTCGAGCGATTTCTCTATATAAGTTGCAATCTCTGCATGGTCGCCACGGTCCAGGATACCATGCACACGTTTATTGGTTACCTGGTCGGCCACAAACACGCAACGGAAGCACATGATGCAACGCGTCATATGCAATTGTATATACGGGCCCAGATCATGTTTTTCAAATGTGCGGCGCGGAAATTCATAGCGGGTACCTTCCTTGCCGTGGTCATAGCTAAGATCCTGCAGGTGGCATTCACCGGCCTGGTCGCAGATAGGACAATCCAGCGGATGGTTGATCAGCAGAAATTCTACCACGCCATTGCGCGCATCGATCACTTTTTCGCTGGTAATATTCTTCACCACCATTCCATCCATCACATTGGTTCTGCAACTGGCTACCAGTTTGGGCATGGGCCGCGGGTCTGCGGTGGAGCCTGCGGCTACTTCTACCAGGCAGGTACGGCATTTGCCGCCGCTACCCTGTAACTTGGTGTAATAGCACATGGCAGGCGGGGCCACTTCGCCGCCAATCTGGCGCGCGGCATTCAGGATGGAAGTACCCGGCGCCACCTCAATGGTTATATTATCGATGGTTACTTTAAAAAGTTTCGGCGCTTCTTTTTTGATTTCTTCAGCCATATTTGTTTCACGCGGCGGGCTGCAACGAAGCAGCGAACGCAGCGATTTTTTATTTGTTTGTACTAACTTTTTCACGCGGGTGCTGTGATGAAGCAGCGACCACAGTTACCTTTTAATTTTTCTACTATCGTTTCACTCGGCGGGCTGCAACGAAGCAGCGAACGCAGCGACCTTTTATTTTTTCTACTATCGTTTCAAGCAGCGGGCTGCAACGAAGCAGCTGATGCCGACTTTTATTCTGTCTTTAGTTTCTTCTTGACACGGGGGCGGCAAAAAACCAAAACACAAAGATTACCTGCCTTGCCCGTCTACATTTTGTTCGCAATTCTTTTTATACCATCTTTAAGCAACGTGACATTAAAATTAATGAGCAGCCCTAATTTTAAGTCGGTCAATTTAAGATATGTAAGCACTTGTTGAAAATGCAGATCACTTAACTTCTCTACACTTTTAAATTCTATCAACACTTTTTCGGCAAGTATGATATCCGCCCTGAATCCTATATTTAATTTAATCGTTTCATGAAAAACTGGGATTCCGTGTTGCCGTTTGAACGGAATTCCTGTT
>DATJGC010000166.1:0-6960 GCA_035495345.1 Chitinophagaceae bacterium
AGGGTTTTTGTTGCCCGTTGCTGGTTTTCAAACTCGCCGTTCCATGACATCTTATAGCCTGTGGGCAGGTGTACTGCTGCATTTACTTTTTGTTGTGCTTCTGCAATGGTACTGCCCAGGTCACGCTCGCGGACTGAAAATTTTACGGCAATATGGCGCATATTATTATCGCGGAAAATAAAGGCAGGGCCGGTCAGCGTTTTTATATCCGCAATTTCTTTCAACGGAATTTTTGCACCATCGCTGGTGGGCACCATCAGGTTTTGTATAACGTCTGGCGTGGCGCGGTATTCTTTCTGGTAGCGTACCCGCACATCAAACTTTCTTTCTCCTTCATACAACTGTGTGGGAGATTTACCGCCAATGGCCATTTCAATAACAGCGTTGGCGTCTGCTGTGTTAACACCGTAGAAGGCCATCTTTTGCTGGTCTAGCTCTATCCTGAACTCGGGTTGTCCCAGGTTTCTCAACACGCCAAGGTCTTCTATGCCACGTACCGTTTTCAATACATTCAACACGCTGTCTGCTTTATCATCCAGCACCTGGAAGTCTGGCCCAAAGATCTTTACTGCCAATGCTGCGTTTACGCCAGCCACTGCCTCTTCCACATTATCACGAATGGGTTGGGAATAATTGAAAGTAATGCCCGGAAATTTCTTCAGCTGCGCATCCATTTCATCTATCAGCTGTTCACCCGTAATATTTCTGCCCCATTCTTTTTTTGGTTTCAGGTCTACCTGTATCTGCACATTAAAAAAGCCTTTGGGGTCTGTTCCGTCATTGGTTCGGCCCACCTGCGAGAGGGTTTGTTTTACCTCCGGAAACCTGGCCAGGATATCAATCATCTTATTGGAGATGCTGTTGGCTTCAGACAATGAAACACTCATGGGTAACTCTGCTTCTACCCAAAGCGCGCCCTCATTCAGGTCTGGCAAAAATTCTGTACCCAGGAATTTTGCTGAAAAGAAGGTGAGTATCATAAACAGGATGGCAATGAGTAAACTCTTTTTCTGGTTGCGGTATACCACGCTGAAAAGTTTGCTTACGCCCTTTTCAAAAAAGATAACAACCGGGTTATGCTTCTCCCGCACGTTTTTCCTGAGCAATATGCTGGATAAGGCAGGCACCAGCGTAAGGGTAAACAACAAGGCACCCAGCAGCGCAAACCCAAGCGTGTAGGCCAGGGGCGAAAACATTTTTCCTTCCACTTTCTGAAACGCAAAAATGGGTACCAGGCAGGTGATAATGATGAGCTTGGAGAAGAAGATAGACTTGCCCATTTCTGTGCCGGTGTTCTTAAACAAACCCAGCTTGGCCAGTTTATTAAACTTTTCCATGCCCACTTCCCTGGCTTTATGGTCAAGCGCCACAAACAAACCTTCTACCATTACCACCGCACCGTCTATGATGATTCCAAAATCTATAGCGCCCATAGAAAGCAGGTTGGCACTCATGCCTTTGATGCGCATACAAATAAAGGCAAACAACAAAGACAGGGGTATAATGATACTAACGGTAATGGTAGTGCGCCAGTCTGCCATAAACAGCAGTACAATAATGGTTACCAGTACAATGCCCTCTATAAGGTTATGGATAACTGTTTCCTGCGCAAAATCCATCAGGTTGGTGCGGTCATAAAAGGTTTTGATCTTTACATCTTTTGGGAGGATGCTGTTGTTCAGCTCGTCTACCTTTGCCCGTACACGCTCCAGCACCTCGCTGGGGTTTTCTCCCTTGCGCATTACAATGATGCCTTCCAGCACGTCTTCCTGCTGGTCTCTGGCCACCTGGCCCAGCCTCGGCTTGCCTGATTCTAAAACATTGCCTACATTTTTAACCAGCAGGGGCACACCATTTGTTTTGTTGATGATGATATTGTTGATATCATCTATACTGTTAAGTACACCAATGCCACGCACCACATAGCTCTGCCCATTGCGTTCAATGACGTCTCCGCCTACATTAACATTGCTTTTGGCAATGGCATTGTACACATCCAGCGATGTAAGGTTGTATTTTATCAGCAGCTCCGGGTTAACGCTCACCTCAAATACTTTTTCTTCACCACCAAAACTGTTTACATCTGCTACGCCCGGTACGCTTTTAAACTGCCTGTCTAGCACCCAGTTCTGGATGGTAGTAAGGTCTCGTATAGAGGTAGTTTTACTGGCCAGTGTATAGCGAAAGATTTCGCCCGTAGGGCCATAAGGCGGTTGTACATCGGGCTTAACGCCATCAGGGAGGTCGGCACCGCTGAGCCTGGTGAATACCTGCTGCCGTGCAAAGGCATCATCTACATCATCATCAAAAATGATACGCATATAGCAAAGGCCAAAGGCAGAAGTGGTACGCAGGTTCGATTTCTTCTGCACAGAATTGAGTACAGTCTCCAGTGGTATGGTCACAAATTTTTCAACCTCTTCTGCGCTGCGGCCCGGCCACTGCGCAATAATGATGATCTGCGTATTGGTAACGTCCGGAAATGTTTCAATGGGCGTTTCCTTGTAGCTCCAGATACCGAGGGCCACCAATACGCCGGTAAGAAAGAAAACAAAATACCGGTGGCGGAGTGAAAAATAAATAATGCCTTTTATAAACTTGTTCATAAAAATTAATTAGGGGTGAACAGGGGTTAACGCAATAGCTGACGCAACGCGTTCTTATTCTTCTTTCAGCGCATTGAATAGCAATACCTGGTTCTGACCTACCACCAGTTCTCCTTCCTTTATGCCGGCAGATACAAAGTCTTTGCCGTTGACAGATTGTAAGACGGTAATTTCCCGCAGTTCAAGATTGCATTTATCGTGATAGACAATGACGAAGTTTTTTCCGTTATCGCTGATAACGCCGTCTGAGGGCAGCATCACCATTTTTCTTCCTTCCTTGTTATCAATAACAATATTGGCAAACATTTCAGGTTTAAGTCGCATACCGGGGTTGGGCAACCGCACCCGAATCTTCATCACTTTTGTAACGGGATCCAGTATCTGGTTTACTTTATCTACTACGCCTATGAAAGCAGAATCAGGATAGGCGAGGGTGGTTACTTTTGCTTTGTAACCTTCTTTTACTTTCGCAATATCACTTTCATAGACATTGGCCCATACCCACACATCACTGATATCGCCAATGGTAAAAAGATTATCATTGTTATCATTGCGGATAAAGCCGCCCTGGCTGATCTTTTTTTCTACCACGTATCCGCTCATCGGTGCAGTAATTACATAGGTGCCGTTGGCCGTGGTATGGCCGCCGCCGTTAATGGCAATCATCTCCTTTACTTTGTTGGCGGTGGCTACTGCCTTGTTATAATTTTCTTTGGCTTCCAGGTATTCTCTTTCGCTGGCGATACCGTTTTTGTACAATGATTCTGTATTGTCCAGTTGTTTCTTACTGATGGCCACATCATTGCCGGTGGTTGACAGATCACTGTAATTGCCGGCCACATCGGCGCTTTTTATGATGGCCAGTGTTTGCCCTTTGGCTACTTTATCACCCACAGACACTTTTACCTCCAGCACCTGGCCGCTGCTGAAAGGAAAAACCTTTACCACTTTATTATCGTTGAAGCTGATTTCGCCAGACAGCTTTAGCTGGTCGTCTATATTAGCGATGCCAGCGGTATCAATATGTATGATTTTAGCCAGCGAGTCTGATATACAAAGCTTATCTTTTTTCTCGGTTGTTTTGCTGGCATCACCATTGGTGCAGGAAAGGAGCCAGCCTGCAATGAAGAGTAAACAGCATGTGTTTTTTAGTGTTTGCATGATAACGTGTTTGTAAAAGGGTTATTGAAGGGTAATGACGGTAGTACCGGTGCTGTAATTCAGTTCTTCGGCCGCAATGGCAAGGGCAGATGCCTGCTGCAACTGCCTGCTGGCAGCATCCTTATAAGCATCAAAAAAATCAATGAACTCTAATAAGCCCACCTGGCGGTCCTGGTAACTGCGCACCATATTTTTCATAAGCTGGTTATAGGTAGCCATAAACGAAGGTGATATGGATTGCTGCAGTTGCTGCAGGGTAACCAGTTTGTGGTAAGCAGTGATAACATCACGCTCCACGGCATTTTGTACCTGTTGTACCTGCAGGTTGGCCTGTGCAATGCCCAGGCTGGCGGCTTTTATATTTCCTTTATTGCGGTTAAGAATGGGCAGCGGAACGGACAGGCCAAGCCCCCAAAAATTAGTTACATAGCTGCTGCGCTGATCATACTCAACGCCCACCGTAATATCTGGTTTTACCAGGGCCCGCTGGTAAAGAAGATTGTGTTGTTGTGATAACAGGTTGGTTTGCGCCAACTGAATGTCTGGCCGGTTCATACGCGCCGTATCAAGCAATGCTGACAGTGTATACGGGATGGTTACGGTCAGTGAATCTTCTCTCACAGGTACAATCACCGTATCACCACCCACCTGTAGCAGCACGGCCAGTTCTTTCTCAGTATCAGTGATGTCTCGCTGCAGGTCGGCCGTTTCTGTCTGCAGGCTGTAGAGCAAAGCCTTCACCCGTATATTGTCTTTCTGTGAAATATTGCCCGCTTTAAACTGGGCATCCATGCCCAGCACCAGCTTCTGCAAGGATTCAATTTCGCTCTTGTAAATGGCCAGGGTTTGCAACTGTAAATGCAGCGTGCTGTAATCACTGCGCAATATAAAGCGAAGGTTACGCATCATATCATTGAATTGCTGCTGTGCACTCAGCACATTGTCATTGGCCAACTGCACCTGTTTATTTCTTTTGCCGGCGGTTCTGATCACCTGCTGTAACTGAATGTACACCTGGCCAAAGTCTTTGTTGTGGCGGAAGAATTTGCCATCGTAGATATTCTGATCGGTGTTGAGGATGGGATTGTCCCAGTACCTGGCTTGTTCTGCCAGTGCCTTACTGATATCTGCATTGTACTGTTGTGCCAGTAGCGACAGGTTTTTCTTCAGAAAAATTTGTTCAGCCGCTGGCAGGCTGAGCCTTAGCGTGTCAGTAGATTGGGCGTTGATGCTGATGGAGGCTAGTAGTAATAAAGATACCAGTCTTAACAGACGGTGATACATGGTTCCGTTTTTTGTTGCAGGTGCAAAGCTGTCTCCGTCTTTGGTTAAGTGGTGATTAACACACGTTAAACAGCGGTTAAGGGCCTCCGGAAGCAGCCATTCATGGCGTATATGCGCACTAAAAAGGCGGGCAATGCCCGCCTTCATACCAACAGCTGTTATTTATGGGTTGCTTTGCTGCTCAGGCAGCGGTCAGAGAAGGCACGTTAAAGCGAAAGCCTACGCCGTGAATAGTTTCTAGTATGATGTCGGGGTCTGCTTTAAAATGTTTACGAAGTTTGGTGATGAATACATCCATACTACGGCCAAGGAAATAATCATCCTTGCCCCAAACATTCAGCAACACTTCTTCACGCTTCAGCACTTTGTTGGGATGCTGGCAAAGGAATTTTAAAAGATCGGCTTCTTTTTGCGTCATAGAAGAGCTGCCTTGTTCAGAAACAATTTTAAGGTCTGTATAAGAAAACTTCAGCTTGCTGATCTGGTATTCCTGTACTTTTTCAGAATACATTTTTTTGGTTCTGCGTAAGAACACTTCCATCCTGAGCAGCAGCTCAGCCATGTTGAATGGTTTGGTAATGTAATCGTCTGCGCCGGACTGAAACCCCTTGATCTTATCTTCTTCCATTGATTTGGCGGTGAGGAAAAGAATAGGCACCAAATCGGTTTGCTGGCGGATCTTCTTGGCTACCGCAAAGCCGTCCTTGGCCGGCATCATTACATCCAGCAGGCAGATGTCAAATTCATTTTTGTTGAACCGGTCTATAGCGGTTTGCCCGTCTGGACAAAGCACCACTTCATAACCATCTTCTTCAAGGGCGTCTTTAATGATGAAACCCAGGGAGGCATCATCTTCTGCTAATAATACTTTTGCTTTAGTAGCCATGGTATATGTCTTTTTAGGTACTACAAAATTGAAACATTCTTTGTACCACTTGCTGTTAAGCGGTTGTTATTCGCCCTATTGGCGGGGCAGGATGATCTTGAATTCTGTTCCTATTCCGGGAATGCTGTACACCATAATCTTTCCCTTGTGGGCGTCTATCACCTTCTTTACAAAATTGAGCCCCAGGCCGAAGCCTTTTACGTTATGAATATTGCCGGTGGGCACCCTGAAAAACTTTTTAAATAACTGTTTGATATACTTTTTTTCAATGCCAATGCCATTGTCTTTCACGGAGATACTGTATTGGCCATTTTCTGTGGCCGTAGTAATGATAACATGCGGTTGCCTTGAATATTTGATAGCGTTTTCTACCAGGTTTACAATCACCATGGCAATATTGCTTTCATCCGCCACAATGGTACGGTTGTCTTCTTCGGGTATAAACTCAATCTGGGTATTGGTTTGCTTTACCAGGGGGTCCATGTCTTTTAACACGTCCTTAATAATATTGTTGGGTACAAATACTGCTTTCTCCAGCATCAGCTCGTGCTGGTCTGTTCGGGCGGTTTTCAGCAGGCGGTCTACCTGCAGCTGAAGATGCTCTGTCTGCTGGGCAATAATGGCGCTGTATTTCTTCAGCCTTTCCGGCTGCTCGGTAATGGGCGGACTGCTCAGTACCCCCGCGGCCAGTTTCATGACCGCCAGCGGGGTTTTAAATTCATGGGTAAAATTGTTGACAAAGTCTTTCTGTACCTCGTTTAAAAATTTCTGTTTATAGAAATAGAACATACTGGCCGCAAAGCCAATCAGCACCATTAAAAGCAATACGCTGGTAACAATCCAGAAATACAGCTGGTGAATGATATACTGCTGTCGGTGTGGAAAATACAGGAGAATATAGCTGTAGTCTCTCGGAGCGGCCGCCAGATCAATACTGGTATAACGTGGTTTGCTGCTGGTTTGCAAATGAATGGTGGCGGCAGACGGAAGATAGGCCTGGTAAAGAAAACGGCCTGCGCTGTC
>DATJGC010000167.1:0-4465 GCA_035495345.1 Chitinophagaceae bacterium
CCTGCTTTTCTGCCCGCAGCAATCCCCTAACGTTCATCAGCAACAGAAATATAACCAGTAGTTCTACAAATAAAACCGAGGCCATTAAATAAAAGGCTTCTGTAGACAAACCACTAATGCCCCAGCTACTGCTGCTGGTTGTTGAAATGGTGTTGGCAGCCGACTGCGAAAACGCGGGGTTACCCAGCAACAGGCAGGCAATGATGGCGGGTGGCAGCAGCTTGCTGGGGTCTGCCTTCTCTTTTTCACGATGCGCTTTTACCTGCGCTACACCCAGTAACAAGTTACTCAGCAATGCAATAATGAGCAGCAGTATCAGCATTACTATAACAAACATGATCACTACCGGGTTTTCGAAAGAAGACGGTACCGGCGGACCTGCTGCAAACAAAGGTTGCAGGCTGACCAATAAGAGTACAATAAATAAAGAAACTGATAGCCGTAATATTCGATGGGGCCTCGTTTTCATATCAGTAGTTTTAGTGTTAGTTGTCTAGCGGAATGCGGCTGATGGCATTAAATGTTTCCTTTTTTGTTTTTACCACCCAGATAATGAGCGATAGAAAGAACAAAACAAACATGACCAGTGATACAATGCCATAGATATCTACGCCCGCAATTTTTTCTATGTAGTTGATGAATTTCATATGCTGTGTTGGTTATTTTTCTGCGATGGCTTTTTGTGGCGATGCTTTTATATCACGACCGATACGTTGCATGTACGCAATCAGCGCAACAATTTCTGCATTGGAGGGTGTGATGATTTTATCTTTCTTAAGATTGCCTGCAATGGAGTCTGCCTGTTGCATCAGATCCCTGTTGGCTATTTTGTCGTACCCTTCCGGATAAGGCACACCCAACGTTTGCATGGCCCTGATTTTGGCAGGTGTTGAAGCAGTATCCAGCGCATCGTCCAAAAGCCAGCTGTATTGGGGCATAATGGAGCCGGGCGACATGGACCTGGGATCATACATATGATTGTAATGCCAGCTATCAGGATATTTGCCGCCTTCACGCGCAAGATCCGGACCGGTACGTTTGCTGCCCCACTGAAAAGGATGATCATACACAAACTCACCTGCCTTTGAATATTCTCCGTACCGTGCTACTTCATCGCGGAAGGGGCGGATCATTTGCGAGTGGCAATTGTAACAGCCTTCTCTCAGGTAGATATCGCGGCCCTGCAGTTCGAGCGGTGTATAGGGTTTTACACTGGCAATGGTGGGTATATTAGACTTCACCAGGAAGGTGGGTATCATTTCTATCAAACCACCAATAACAACTACTATGAGGCTTAACACCAGCATGGTCATTGGTTTTCTTTCCAGTATGCGGTGCCAGTATTCTTTGTGCTGCGCGGTTTCTTTTAACAGGGGCATGGCTTCTGCTGCTTCATCAGCAATAAAGACGCCCTGCCGAATGGTTTTATAAAGGTTGTATACCATTATAAATGCGCCGGTAAGGTAGATGGCGCCGCCAAGACTACGCAGCATGTAAAAAGGTTTGATGCTGTTAACGGTTTCAAGGAACTGGAATTTCAGTTGCCCTTCCGGTGTAAAGGCTTTCCACATCAGGCTTTGCTCAAAACCCGCCCAGTACATTGGAACAGCATATATAATGATACCAATGGTGCCCAGCCAGAAATGATTAGTAGCCAGTTTCTTTGAGTACAGGGTGGTGCCCCACATTTTTGGCACCATGTAATAAAGAATGGCAAATGCCATAAAACCGTTCCAGCCCAGTCCGCCGATATGCACGTGCGCCACAATCCAGTCTGTGAAATGCGCAATACCATTAACGGTTTTTAAACTGAGCAACGGACCTTCAAACGTGGCCATACCATAGCAGGTAATGGCTACTACCATGAATTTCAATACAGGTTCTTCCCTTACTTTATCCCATGCCCCACGCAGGGTAAATAACCCGTTGAGCATGCCACCCCAGCTGGGTGCAATCAGCATTACCGAAAACACAACGCCCAATGATTGCGCCCAGTCTGGCAATGCTGTATACAAAAGGTGGTGCGGGCCCGCCCAGATATAAAGAAAGATGAGTGCCCAAAAGTGAATGATGGATAAGCGATATGAATATACCGGCCGGTTAGCGGCCTTTGGCAGAAAATAATACATTAAGCCAAGTACCGGTGTTGTAAGAAAGAAGGCCACAGCATTGTGCCCGTACCACCATTGCACCAGCGCATCCTGTACACCGGCGTACCAGCTATAGCTTTTCATAAAAGATACCGGCAGCTCAACGGAGTTTACTATATGCAGCAGGGCAACAGTAACCCAGGTGGCAATATAAAACCAGATGGCTACATAGAGATGGCGTTCCCTTCTCTTAATGATAGTGCCAAACAGGTTAATACCAAAGATGACCCATACAATGGTAATAGCAATATCAATGGGCCATTCCAACTCCGCATATTCCTTACCGGTAGTTTTACCCAGTAGCAGGGTTATGGCGGCGGCTACAATAATGGCCTGCCAGCCCCAGAAATGCAGCCAGCTTAAGCGGTCACTAAACATTCTTGTTTTGCAAAGACGCTGCAGTGAATAATATACACCGGCAAAAGTGGCATTGCCTACAAAGGCAAATATTACCGCATTGGTGTGTAAGGGCCTGATACGACCAAAAGTAGTAGGCGCAAAATTCATACTGATCTGCGGAAGATAGATCTGTACCGCAGCGTATAAACCTGCCAGCATACCTACAATGCTAAAGATAACGGTGGCATAACCAAATGCTCTTACAATTTTATTGTCGTAATAAAAACGCTCTGCTTGCATACAGCGGTGAAGTTTTAGTGGTTGGTATTATTCTGGGAGATGGGTTTATCGTCAAATAAAATGCGGGCAGCATAAGATTCTCCATCTTCAAATTGCCCGGTTTTGGCGCTCCATAAAAAAGCCAGCAAAAACAGGGAGGCAACGCTGATGCTGACGATTAATAATATAATTATGACGCTCATATCTTACTGCAAACATAATAGTGCGTATTAGGGCAGAAGATAACATAGATCATAAAACCGGTTGAGCTTTATCAACCACCGCAAGACTATAGATGAAGACGCCTTGCCAGCCAGTTACTGGCACCAAACGTGACAAGAAAAATACAAAGGGAACTGGCGGGCATAAGAATAGCGGCAATCATGGGCGATAAATTACCCTGCACTGCAAAATACAATCCTGCAATATTGTAGACAATTGATAAAATAAAACTGGCCATTACTATTACACGGTTGGCCTTGCAAAGCGTAATAAACGCGGGCAACAAAGCAATTTGCCGGGCGCTGAGGATGGCATCACTGGCGGGCGTAAAATTATTGCTGTCTTCAGACAAGGCTACGCCAATATCACTTTGCTGCAAGGCACCGGCATCATTGAGCCCGTCTCCTATCATCATTACACGGTTTCCCTTACGCTGCAGTTGTTGAATATAGGCCAGCTTTTGTTCCGGCTTCTGTTCAAAGAGTATATCTTCTGCACCCAGCAGCTGCCGTAGCCTCGCTTCTTCAGAAGCATTATCACCGGAAAGAATAGAAAGCCGGTATTTTTTTTGTAATTTTTTTATCAATGGTATCACCTGCGGCCTGTAGGCATTGCCAATGGAAAACCTGCCAGTTACTTCATCATTAAAGCAAGCATAAACAGTAGTACCTGTTGGCATGGCGTCCTGTGCATTTACAAAGCGATGGCTACCCAGTTTTATCGTAATACCATTGATGACCGCAGCAATGCCCTGGCCCGGCGTTTCTGTAAAATGATGTACCTCTAAGCCTGCAGGCGGGGGCAATTTTTTTGCGAGCGTTTTGCTGAGCGGATGCGAAGAGCAGGCCGCCAAAGCCGCCAGCTGTTGTTGCTGCAAGGCTGTTAATAATTTACCCCTGTAGCTGGTCTTTGTTTGCCCGGGGCTGGTAAGCGTTCCTGTTTTGTCGAACACCAAACGGTTAATGCGGGCAATGCCTTCTATAGTAGCGGCATTGCGCAAATAAAAACCGTTTCTTGATAATATGCGCAGCACGCTGCCATTGGTAAACGTGTTTGAAAGCAGTAGTGCACAGGGGCAGGCAATAATAAAAATAGCCGTAACGGCTACCCATAACCGACTTGGATCATGTTGCCACCAATAAACGGCCGTAATAGCGGCTATCAAGAGTACCACCCAGGTAAAATAGCGGCTTAGCACATGCACAAAAGAAAATGCGGTTGTGGGTCTTGTTTTCTCTTCACTATTTTCCCAAAGCTGGGTAAGATAACTTTGTGAGACTTCTTTTACCACCAGCACCTCAATGTTTTCTCCCATTTGCCGTCCGCCGGCATATACCAACTCTCCTACCTGCTTCACCACCGGTGCGGCCTCGCCGGTAACAAAGCTGTAATCAATACATGCCCTGCCGCGCGTAAGAATGCCGTCTGCTGGTATCAGTTCTTCATTGTGCAATAAAAGTGTTTGGCCGGGCAGA
>DATJGC010000168.1:0-11239 GCA_035495345.1 Chitinophagaceae bacterium
TAAACTTTCCCAGGGCCATCAATTTACTTACGGTGTCAGTATTGGCAGCAATGCTAATGGTATACGCACCGGTTGTACGCACGCCTGCTCTGATAATACCCAGCGGAATTGTCAATTTACCGCCGGCAAGATCTACACTGAAGCGTTGCGGCTGGTTGGGAATATTTGCCGCAAGAGTGTAAAAACCGTTGGCACCCGGGGCAACTGTGGCCGCTGCCGATTGCGCCAGGTATACAGCATTGTCTGGGTATACCGTATCAACATAATTATTGCGTTTGTTGCAGGCTGCCAGCATTGCGCTGAACGCAGTTAAAAGCACAAGCTTGTTAACAGCAGCTATCAGTTGGTCTTTCATTGTTGTTTCTCTTTTTTTGAATGATGCATATATTCCTGGCCGCGGTGTACAACGGACTTCTACCATTGCGGGTTTTGTACCAGCAATGGTGAAATGGTTAAATCCGTTTGTGGAATAGGATATAAATACATTTTAGGCGCAAAGACCCTGTTCTCTACGGTAAACGGTGCGTAGGAAAAACTGGCGCTGCCGGTAAGCGTAATATTGACACCCGTAAGCGGTGCATTAAAATAAGTGGGCGCCAACATCCACCTGCGTACATCCCAGAAGCGATGATCTTCAAAGGCAAGTTCTACACGTCGTTCATTCCTGATCTTGTCACGCACGGCTGCTTGTGATAGCCCCGCCGGCAGCGGCGGCATGGCAACACCCGTTCTTGTTCTTACTTTATCATAATAGAGTTTGATGTCTGCATTGCCGGGGTTCCACTCGTTCAAGGCTTCCGCATAATTCAAATAGATCTCAGGATAGCGAAAGAAAATCCAGCTATGCGCGCCCGTATTGCCGTTGGTAATATTGAGGCTTTCCTGCAGGTACTTGCGCAGGTAATAGCCGGTTTTGCTGGCATTGGGTAGCGGCTTTCCATCGGCGCCACCGTTCCAGGCCTGCACTGCGCGTGCGGGCGTACCAAACTGCGTATTGTTTACTACAACGCTCATGAATAAACGCGGATCTCTTGCCGTGGCTCCCGTTGTTGCATACGGGTTAGCTGCATGTGCAGGGTTGTTCCAATCAAAAGGAATGGCGGTATTGGCATCTACTTTTATTTCATAGGCGTCTACCAGGTTTTGTGAGGGCGTATTGCCGCTTTGTCCTGATGGAAAGCCAATGGGCGAATTGGCCCTTTCAAATGCATTGCTGTTGCCTGATACGTTGTTAATTCTTGACCAGATAATTTCTGCATTATTAAACGTGTTGAACAATGATTTGTAGGCACCCAGCGTGGGCAATGCTGCTGCATCTATCACTGCCTTTGAAGCATCCGATGCTGCCTTCCACCTGGCGGCCCTGTCGCCCGCTGGCAGGGCAATGTACTCCACGTTTTGATAGCCTGCCGCCCAGGAGGGCGTATTGAATAAATCACTGGCAGCATACAATAAGACGCGACTCTTCAATGAAAGTGCAGACAGTTTTGTAGCCCTTCCTAAGTCTGTACCCTGCACATACGGCGTGGTACTGGCATTGAGCGGAAGCTGGGCGGCGGCGGAATCACATTCATCGCTAATAAATTGAATGCACTCGTTTAAACTATTGCGTTTTATTTTTGAAAAATCTTCTTCTATTGTTAACGCATCTTTCAGCAGCGGCACGCCACCATACCGCTTCACCAGTTCAAAATAATAAAAGGCGCGGAGGAAGCGGGCTTCATATTTCCATCGTTTAATTTCTGCCAGGTAATTATTGTATAAGAGTTGTTGCGCGGGCGCGGGGTCTAACCGGTATTGGTCAAGGTTTATCTTGTCTGTAGACAGAAGAAATTGATTGGCCCGGCGAATGGTTCGGTAATAGGTGGCCCACACAAAATCAGGATTGCTGATGGCATTCCAGCTGCCGGTATTAAATGCCTGCACAGGGTTGGTTTCATTGGTAAATTCTGCCTCATCAGTTGCAGAAGCCATCATGGCATTGCCACCGATATACAGCATCCCGTCTGGTAAATCAGCATAGAGCGCGGTAAGCAGGGTGCGCACATTACCGTATGAAATTTCAATCTGTTGTTTGCTCAGGGTGGTCACAAATTCCCTGTCGAGCTTCTGACAGGCCGCCAGCAACAGCATGCCTGCAACGGAAAGTATATAGCAAAGTGTTTTCATTGTTCTCATTTGATAACTTATAAATTAATCCGCAATCCGCCGGTGACAGTACGCAACACGGGGTAACCAGTCAGTGATTCGGGATCGCCGTATTTAACCCGGTCTATTGAAAAAAGATTGGTGCCGGTTACAAATATGCGGGCTGCTTTCAGCTTCAGCCTTTGTATAGTTTTGTTTGAAATGGAATAACCAATTTCAGCGCTGCGCAACTTGATAAAACTGCCATCGCGCTGCCAGAAAGACGAAGCCTGGTAGTTGTTTAAATTGTTGACGGAAGAAAGGCGCGGATAGGTAGCAGTAGCGGCAGTTTGCGGCGTCCAGCGATCGAGTGCAATTGGCGCTACCTGTCCGTTATTTTGAAAGGCATAAAAATAGTTTCCTGCTAGATTTACGGAATTACCGGTAACACCCTGCAGCACAATATCCAGATCAAAGCCCTTGTATTGAAGACCGCCATGTAAACCGGCGATCCAATTGGGCGTAAATGGTTTGCCAATGGCGGTGCGATCATTGCCATCAATAATACCGTCCGGTACACCGGCCGGACCGCCAATATCAGCATATTTAATATCACCAGCCTTGATGGTTTCTGTTAAAACCCCCGGCACGCTTTTAGGGTCTGCGGCTCTCTTTACAATATCATCAGCAGAATAAAACCCAATGGCTGTAAGCCCCAGCGGCTGACCAATGGGACGACCGGTTTGGTAAAGCCCCTTGTTTAACTGCAGTGCTTCTGCGTTAAAGAGGATCTTACTCTTATAATAAGACAGGTTGCCTTCTATAAAATAACGAAGCGCTTTTTTAGTATTGCTATTATATCGTACTGCAATTTCAAAGCCTTTGTTGTTTGCCTTGCCCTGGTTTAAGAAAGGTGTAACGGCGCCAAGGTATTGCGGTAAAGTGCTGTTGGAAGCTACCAGGATATTATACCTGTCCCTGTTAAAATAATCCAGGGATAAATCAAGCTGATGAAAAAACGTAGCGTCCACACCAATGTTGTAGGTTTTTTCTCTTTCCCAGGTTACGTTTGGATTGGCCAGTAAACCCTCTGCATTGCCGGCCAGCGCCTGGTTGCTGGTACCAAATACATAACCGTTACCGCCAAAAGTTTGTGTGTACACCGAGTACCTTGTTGATAAGCCAGGGCCCAGGATAAGATCATTGCCCACCAGTCCGTACGCCCCGCGCAACTTTAAGAAACTGATGGTCTTATTATCCCTTAAAAAATTTTCGTTGGAGGCTATCCAACCCACTGAGCCGGCGGGGAACAGTCCTCCCCTGTTTCCCTTTGGAAAAAGATTGCTGGCCATATAACTGCCGGAAAACTCCGCGAT
Organism: Chitinophagaceae bacterium; assembly: GCA_035495345.1. GTDB lineage: Bacteria > Bacteroidota > Bacteroidia > Chitinophagales > Chitinophagaceae > JACMLD01. The sequence goes on from DATJGC010000168.1 coordinate 3,504, forward strand.
GTATTTTTCATTGTATACATAATTTATGCGTGCAGCACCCGCATTGCTTCGGTAAGGGTCTGTTGAATTGGCGGTTGGGTTAGAAGGATCACTCACCGGGCCAAAGAGCGTCACCTCATCACGGTTAAACATGAGCAAGGCATTTATGCTGTGCTTTCCAAAATTCCTGTTATACTGCAGGAAGCCCTGGATGATGGTATTGCGGTATTGATCAAGTGTTTCTTCTGTACTGGTAAGTGAGGTCTTCTGGCTGCCAGACACCAGCACGGCACTGTCTGCACCGCCAGCCGTTTTCACCGGCGCATACCTTGCGTATTGTTTTGTTTTTGCGGAGCCAGACCGGAAGTAGCTATTGAGGGAGATAGCAGCCGATACACTCAAACCCGGTGTAAGCATATCTAACTGCTGCGTTAGCTTCAGAGAAGACAGCACCGTTCTGGCATTGGTTTGGTAAAATCCGGTAGACAGGAGGTTGGCAAAGGGATTTGTGTACAGGGCACTTCCGCCAAAACTACCATTGGCGTTGTAGACTGGGAAGGCATTGGGTGGCAAAGCGGCCAACAGATCAAAGGTGGATGCCGTTGTGTAATTATAAGGATTGTTTTTCTGTTCTACCGCGCCTGCAATACTAAATTCAATCAGGAAGCGCTTTGTAAGGTTAACATCCAGGTTAGTGCGAAAATTATATCGTCCGTAATTGGAATTGCTACTCTCATCACTCTGGCTACCGAAGGCCTTGTACAGGCCACCACTCCGCACTGCATTCAGTACAACAAAGTAACGGATGCTGGGGTCTCCGCCGCTCAAGGTTAAATCATAACTGGCAACAGGCGCTGCCTTCCGCAATACTTCATCGTACCAATTAACATTAGAGTGAAAATAAGGATCACTGCCACTTTGGTAAGCATCCAAATCTGCCTGTGTATACAAGGGCGAAAGGCCATCGTTCACTCTTGCTTCATTGTACAGCCGCGCATAATCATATGCATTCAGAAACTTTGGAAGCTGCTGCGCCTGGCTATAGCCCTGCCGGGTACTAAAGCTTACCTGCAGGGGACCTTGTTTAGCCCTTTTTGTAGTAACCAAGACTACACCATTGGCGCCTCTGCTACCATAGATGGCTGTTGATGCGGCGTCTTTTAATACGGTAATGGATTCAATTTCTTCAGGTACAAGTTGCATAAACGCGTTGGAAATGGCAGAACCATTGCTGATAAAACCATCTATCACGTAGAGCGGTGTTGTACTGGCATCTCCAAAAGTATTTCTTCCTCTTATGAACAGCGAAGGCACCGCCGCACCAGGCTCTGAACCGCCCTGTGCTACATGCACGCCCGCCAAACGGCCATACAGATTATTGCCCACATTTAAATTGAATGCCTTGTTAATGTCATCACCCTTTACAACAGCAATGGAACTTGTAATATGCTGAGATGGTATTTTACCAAAACCAATGTTCACCAGCGTTCTTGCAGGAATCAGCACCGTATCGGTATTGACTGCTTCCTGTGAAACCTCCTGTGCAATACTTTGCATGCCCGCATGCAGGACCAGGCAGGCCGCAAGTAGTATTTGTGTATGTCTTCTTATTTTCATTATGAAAGCAGTTTGTATTGTCTGTCTTTGAGATTCTTCAGTCAACATCTATCAATCAGAAATAACCGGGGTTTTGTTTCAGGTTTCCTTTCAGCACTTCCGGTTGAGGAAAGGGATGCAGGTACATGTTCTTGTTAAATGTTCTTGTTTCAAAGGTGTAGGTCGACCAGGAGAAGAGTCGGTCTGTTGTTTTTGTAATCTTCAACCCTTCAAAAGCACCGCTCATTACACCGGGGTCTTCTGCTATCAGCCAGCGGCGGATATCCCAGAAACGATGGTCTTCCCAGGCCAGTTCAATAGCGCTTTCGTTCCTAACCCTGTCCCTGAATTGCGCCTGTGTTAAACCAGCAGGCAGGTTGGGCATGGCAGAGCGGTTCCTGATTTTATTGACATCTGCATAGGCCTGCGCGGGTGGTGCACCATTGGCTTCATTTAAAGCCTCCGCACGGTAGAGATAGAGTTCATTTACCCTGTAGAGAATATCATTGACATTGGTTCTCACATTGCCGCCATACGGTAAAAACTTGCGCATCCAGGTGCCGCCCTTACAGGTAGCATACACGTTACCGGGTGTACCACCCTGGTAGATAGCGGCCTTAGGATCGGCTGCGCCGTAGTAACTATTGGTGTAGCAAATGGTTTGTTTGAAACGAGGATCCAGTTCTAAGAACTTAGATAATAAATCTGCTCCGCCTGTAGACGGCCATGTTTGCGGAGTACCATCTTTCTTTTCGTATTTGCGCAGAAAATTCAGGGGAACGCTGGAGCCGGAGCGACTGGTACCGCCATCCGCAAAGGTGGGCTTGAAAAGCCTGATGGGGTCATTGGAAGAATTATTGGGTGCCGCACCCTTGTAAGACAGAATGATCTCCGTGTTGTCAAACGTAAGCCATGCATTTTTATAGTTACCGTCCGGGGCTTTGCCAACCCATGTTGGCACGGTGCTTACTGTATCTGAAGGATCACGTTTGGTAACATCATCAATCATACTATAACCGTTCAATTGCACATAGTTAATGGCTTCCGTTGCCGCGTCGGCGGCCTTCTGCCAGCGGCCAATATCATAATTACCCAAACAGATCAGTTTATTATCGCCATCAGGCATAGAGAGCGGTGGCGTAGCGGTATTAAACTGGGGGCTGGCCGCTAACAACAATGTTTTTGCCTTTACGACATAGGCCACAGCCTTTGTTACCCGCCCTGTTTGCGCCACTGAATAACTGGCCGGCAGGTCAGGGTTTTCAATGGCCTCCTGGCAATCTTTCAGAATAAAATCTATACATTCCTGCAGCGTGGCCCTGGGTACTTTTACAAATTCACCCGGCGCATAGGTTTCAGTTACTATTGGTACCCCCCCATAACGTTTTATCATTTCCAAATAATTCATTGCACGCAGCACTTTAACTTCACCCGTTACCTGGTTAATGTAGGATGTGGTTGCAGTGGGGTCAAGTGCGGGCACTTCTTTGGCCCTGCTTAATACCAGCGCCATCTGCCGCAATGCAATCCAGCGGATATAATAACGGTAATCTTCAGACGCAACTATATTGGTAGAAAGGATGTTGCCGGTGTTCCAGTTATCGGTAAGATAGTATGGCACTTCAGAGGCATCGCCCTCATCACACATCATACCGGTTGGTCCGGCAGCATCATACTGCCCAACGGATACAGTGGTAGAAAAGTTTTGTTGGTCTGCATAACGAAACAGCGAGTGCATGCCATACTTGTAGATAGTGGCCATAAATGACTCAAGGTTTACGCGACTGCTAAACACCGTGTTTTCAGTGATGTCTACACCCGGGGCCTTATCCAGGTAACTTTTTTTGCAGGAGGCCGTACATAAGAGGGCTGCCACAAAGGGAAGGAAAAATGCTGTCTTCTTCATAAGCGAGCTAAAAGTTTAGGTTCAGTCCAAAGTTCACCGTACGCACCAGCGGATAGGGTTCCAGGTTGGTATCGCTCCGGTCAGGCGAATCGCTTTCCGGGTCAATACCCTTGTAGGTTTTTTTCCAGGTAATAAGATTATTAGCATTGGCATAAATGCGAAGAGAAGAGACGCCGATTCTTTTCAATAAACCCGGCTTTGCAGAATAGCCTATCTCGGCATTCTTGAGCCGCAGGTAGCTGGCATCTGCCAACCAGAAACTGGAGGTTTGTGTATTGGGACTAGAGCTTACATTGAACCTCGGAAAATTAATGGGCAAGCCCTGGTCGTAACGCTCCTGTGTCCAGCTCTCACTAAAATAATTGGCCGTTGCCGAGGGCACGTTCTGACCAAAGCCTGTTTGCCGTTCATTGGGCAGGTAATAACGAGATACATTGCCAACGCCCTGTACCAGCACAGAAAAATCAAAGCCGGCATAATTTAAAGCAAGCGAAACACCGAACGTAATTTCAGGTATGTTGGAGTAGCCGTAGGGCACGGCGTCGAAACCGTTGATGAGGCCATCGCCATTTACATCGCGGTATTTTATATCTCCCGGTTGTACTTTGTTTGAATTAAAACCGTAGACAGGCCGTTTAGCATCGTTCACTTCATCCCATGAATTAAAAATACCATCGGCTATCAGCACAAAGTTTTGTCCCAGCCGCTGCCCCGTTCTGTTTTGGTAAGCATACGTGTTTGGAATTTCATCCCTGAACAAGACTTTGTTGCGCGCAAAACTATAGTTGCCACCTACCCTGAAATTTAGTTTACCAATATTGTCTGAATAACTGATATCGCCTTCGTAGCCTTTGTTCTGCATGCTGCCCAAATTGGTGGCGGGCTGTATAAAGCCCACAATGGCAGAAATGGTTTGCGGTACCGCCAGTATATTATCCCTTTTCTCAGAAAACACATCGGCCGTTATGCGAATCTTGTCTCTAAACAAGCGCATCTCCAGGCCTATGTCTTTTTTCAGCGCACGCTCCCAGGTTACGTTTGGGTTGCCGGTAGCGCCTTCACGCAGTCCAAGCACTGCATTGTAATTTGTGCTGGTGTTGCCAAAATAGTAAATGGCATTGTAGCCGGTGTAACTGGTGGGGTTATACAAAAAACGGTTGCCGCCAATCTGATCGTTTCCCACTTCGCCGTAAGATCCGCGGAATTTCAAGAAAGTAATGGCTGACTTTTTTGGAAAGAATTGTTCATTAGACAGCACCCAACCCACTGAATAAGCAGGAAAAAAACCGAATCGCTTGCCGGGCGCAAAATTCTCTGTGCCGTTATAGCCTGCGTTGAACTCAAGCAGGTAGCGACTGTCATAATCATACGTTACGCGACCAACAAAACTCTGGTAAGCCTTTGGTACTCGGAAAGTAAAAGACGGGTCATAGGTTTTTTGCTGGTTGTATAAAAGCAAGCCGGTAACGGAATGTGCGCCAAAACGCCTCGCATAATCCAGCGCTGCTTCTGCCGTAATGCGCCTGTTATAGGTGCCGGTTTGACTGAAATTAAATTGCGATTCCGTTGTATTGGGTACAAAATTAACCGTACCACCATTGATGGGTCCACCGTTAATGGGTGTAGCCGTGTAATATATAAGTTGTTTGGTATTGGCAATGGTTTGGTCGTTATAGCTTTGAATAGCCACCGTTCCATGGGTAGATAATCCTTTTGTAATAAAGCCAAGGTCATGATCCAAGCGCAATGAACCATTAAGGTAGTTGCGGTAAGAACGTTTTACCCCGCCACCGGTACCCGGAAACAACAAGGAAACATATGGATTCTGGCTCTGGGTAGCGGAAGTGATGTTTACAATTTTTCCGTCTACCACACCCGGGCCATCAAGCGATGCAGCGTTCAAAATATCGCGGACAGCCCTTTCAGTAGATGCATGGTTGTTTCCGCTGCGCGTTTCAATCTGCGTAGAAATATCCAGCGCCATTTTAAAACGGTCGGTAATATCAAAGTTGAAATTGGATCTTAGATTATAGCGCTTGAAAACGGATTGTGTATTAAACTCGGGCACCAGGTATTGGAGATCTTTAAACAAACCCTGTTGCTGAAAATAACCGCCGGAGATAAAGTATTTTACTTTTTTTTGTCCGCCACTCACCGTAAGATTATGCTGCATTTGCGTAGACAGCTTTCTAAACAGCAAGCTTGCCCAATCACGACTGGGGTGAAAAATAGGGTCTTTTCCATTCCTGTACAGTTCAATATCGGTGGCAGAATAGCGTGGCGTAAACGGAACGCCCGTTACGTAGGCATCTGCCTTAAGACCTTCATTGAATGCAGTGGCATAGTCTCCGCTGTTCATGGCTTCGCGGAGGGAAATGAATGAATTAATGCCTTCATTAAAAGTGTAGCTAACCCTTGGCGGACCGGGCTTTCCTCTTTTGGTAGTTATGATGAGTACGCCATTTGCGCCACGGATACCATACACCGCGGTAGAAGATGCGTCTTTAAGAATAGTGAGCGATTCAATCTCGTTGGGGTCTATATTGTTGTAATTAAACACTTCAATGCCATCTACCAGTATCAGCGGATCCGTGCTGCCGGCAAAGGTACCCACCCCGCGAATCCTGATGCGTGATGCGTCATTGCCGGGTTCTCCGCCCAATTGTTGGGCAAACAAACCGGGCATACGACCCACCAGCGAGTTGCTGATATTTGCTACCGGTGATTGAACCAACTCTTTGGTGCCAATGGTAGCAATGGCGCCGGTATTGTTTATTTTTTTCTGGCGGCCATAACCCACTACAATAACTTCATCGCCCACTTTGGAATTGCGTGTTAAGGCTAAATTCAAAAACGTTTGATTACTGATGGCAAATTCAGCGCTGGTAAAACCTACTGAGCTTATCTCCAGCACGCTGGCATTGCTCTTCACCTTCAGGGTAAACTGCCCCTTTGCATCTGTTGAAGTAGAGTTTTTTGTACCCTTCTCTGTTACGGTAGCACTGCTCACCGCTTCGCCTTTTTCATCCTTCACAATGCCGGCTACTTCAAACTGGCTGGTTTTTGCCACAGCACTGGGCGTTTCATTGGTTGTTACCGGTGTAACAACAACGGGCGGCGTAGGGAGGGGCGCAGTAAATAGCAATATCTGTTCCTTTGCTACTTTATAATCAATAGAGAGTGGTTTAAATACAGCGTCTAAAAAATCTCCCAGTTTTTTGTTTACAACATTGCAGGAAATTTTTCTTGTAGCCTGGATGGCGGAGGGGCTGAATATAAACTTTGTTTTTGTTTGTCCCTCTAACAGCGAGATCACCTTATTAATTTCCGCGCCAGTAACGCTAATGGATACTTCTTTTAGCAGGGGACTTTGCGCCTGCACGGCAAAAGCTGACAAAGCCAGCAGGAGGAGTAGCATAGCGCAGCGCCTTATCAGGCAATGAACAGGTTGTCTCTTGGAAAAGCCAACCAATTTTCCTTTTCTCATAATTAAAATTTGACGTTGCCACCGGCGGCACAAGTGTTTACAGCGAATAGCCTTTACGCATTCATTCAGTAAACTTGCCGTTAAAAAAATATATACCTATGAAGCAACCATTTGCAGTCAGTGGTTATCTTTAAAATAAAGTGTAGCGGCTTATGGTTCACAGCCCCGCCCTTTTAGTAAAATCCTTGTCTCTTTTGGTTCGTAAGTAGCGTTAATTGCCTTGCAGAGTATATCCAGTTTTCCGTATAGATCCTCGGCGGAGATATCGCCCGTAAAAGTGCATTTGTTGATGTTTTCATTTTCAGCCACGGTTTCTATTCCGTAGGCTTTAGAGAGCGCAGTGAGTACGTTTGCTACCGTACTGTTCTGAAAATTGAACGCTACGGGCTCATTGTTTTTCACCAGCACAGGCTTGTCAACAATGGAGGAAACAAACGTGCGGCTTTGCTGGGTATAGATTACTTTCTGATTGGGAGTTAAAATGACGCCCGCTGGTTTTGCGTTGGCCTGTGCATGTATGAGTTGACTGTTTTCTGATACTTCTACCCGTCCGGTAACCACGGCAACTTCTGCCTTGTTACCTTCCTTTTGCGTGTTAATGGTAAAGCTGGTGCCCAGTACATGGGTTACCAGGTTATTGTGGTAGATATAGAATGGTCGCCTTGCATTTTTAGCCACCTGGAAAAATGCCTCGCCCTCTAAATACACTTCTCTTTTTGCGTCCTGGAAATGAACTGGGTAATGGAGTACGGTGCCGGGTTGCAGCAG
>DATJGC010000169.1:0-4885 GCA_035495345.1 Chitinophagaceae bacterium
ATATTATAGTTGTACGCAGATATTTCGTCTACCCCGCCAACAAGGTATTGCGCGCCGGCATGTTCCTGCAATAACATGGCGGCGTCTATCAATGCGTTTTCAAAAGCAAGGCCGCGGTGCACATGCGTTGTGTTGTATGAGGTATTGGCACTCAGCAACCCAATCTGTGCGGCAATGGCATTGGTGGTACTTTGCACAAAATTGGTGGGCGTAAGCATGCCCTCATCATAATCAATAATCTGGTTTAAGAATTTTATACAATCTTCCATGCCGCCATCTGCTGTACCAATGATGATACCCTGCAGCGGCTGGTGGCTGCTTTTAATGATGGGCAGTGCGCCGCCAACACCCATCCTGATAGCGCGGCCCATTCTTCTTAAAACACCGGTGGGTATACCCTGGTAAGAAGGTTCAATTACCTGCAGTTTATTATTCACCACGGGTTGCAGCTGTTCAATATCTACGCTGCCAAAACTGTGCTGCGCAGATATACAATGGGCCAGGTGAATATAAAACATGGTGTAAGCTTGTAGTAATTTTCTTATCGGCTAAAAATAAGTGATGAGCAATTGCCACCAAACCCAAATGAGTTTGACATTACATGCTGCAGCGGCATTTGTTTATACGTTGTTACAGGTACCAGCGCCGTACCAGGTATGGGCTTGTTGAAATTAAGTCCGGCATATACTTCCTGGTAGGCCAAACTTAAGATGCTGTACACCGCTTCAATGGCGCCGGCCGCACCCAGGGTATGGCCCGTGTTGGCCTTGGTAGAAGCAAAGGCAGGCACTGTTGTAAACAGCCGTTGCATGGCCCTGCTTTCAGACAAATCATTGTTCTCTGTACCGGTGCCATGCGCATTTACAAAACTGATGTCTTCAGGTGCCAGGCCGGCCTTGTCAAGCGCTCCTTTCATGGAAAGATAGGGGCCGATGCCTTCATCTGATAAAGAAGAGGGGTGAAAGGCATCATTGCTGTTTGCGTACCCGGTAACTGCTGCCAAAGCCTTGCGACCCATCAATGCCTCCTCCTTTTCCAGTACCAGGAAGGCCGCGCCTTCGCCCAGGTTAAGGCCTTTGCGTTCTTCATCAAAAGGAGCACAGGCATCGGGCGAGAGAATATGCAGGGCGTTGAACCCGTTAATGGTAAACTTGGCCAGGCTGTCTGTACCGCCTACAATAGCCCGCTGGGCCAGGCCCTGTGTAATAAGTCTTGCCCCGTAAAGAATGGCATTGGCAGACGAAGAACAGGCTGTATTAATGGTGTTGATGATACCGGTGATGCCAAACCGCTTTTGCAGGTACATATTTACGGAGGCACAATCGTAAGAAGAAAGATAGGCAGAGCCATGATCGGTTGCATTGGCATCATGGTAAAGTTCATCTGTAAGGCACATGCCACCAACGGTACTGGCGCCGATGAGCGCCGTATCAAAAGATTGTAATAGTGCGGAACCGAGGCCGGCCTGTGTTACCGCCTCTTCAAATGCGTGCAGGGCCAGCAAAGTGGTGCGGGTAACGCCCGGTTCTGTAACGGATAATTTTTGCTGTAAACTGTTATTGCTGATCTTGATTTCACCAAAGGGTAACAGTGATGCGTACCTGGTGTTGAAGAGTTCCAGCCTGCTAATGCCTGAACGGCCTTGCAGCAGAGACATACGGTTTTCTGATACATTATTGCCAATAGCGCTGATGGCACCCATTCCCGTAACAACAATCCTGCTCAATGCAAAAAAATTTACTTCGTCCTGTTCTTTTCAATATAGTCTGCCATTGTATTTACATCTACCAGCACTTTTCTTCCTTCTTTTGGATCCTGGATAGTGATACCATACTCTCGGTTCAGCAAAACAATCAGTTCAATAGAATCAATAGAGTCTAGGCCCAGGCCTGCTCCAAACAAGGGTTCGTCATCCTTGATGTCTTCCGGTTGTACGTTCATCAGGTTGAGAAACGTTACTATCTGTTTTTTAAGTTGTTCTTTTAATGCTGCTGTTTCCATAGTTTGTAATTCAGATCAGGTTTTTCCGTTTTAGGGTGTAAAAGGTGATGGCTTGTATCAGCAAAGTAATAGCTAATAATGGTAAAATATTCAGCAAAACATCTTTTAAGCTACCCCCTTCTAAAAATAACCCGTAGAAGGCTTCGAGGCACCAGTGCAGGGGCGATATTTTCATAATGCCCTGGAACGATGCAGGCATGGCAAAACTGGGTACCAGTATGCCTCCAATGGCAGCCAGCAGCACAATGGAAACCGCGCCAAAACCATTGGCCTGCTCCTGCGTTTGCGCAAACACACCAATACAGATGGCATAACTTACCGCGCACCATCCGCAGATCACAGCTACCACCAGCAGGCCTGCTTTGTCTGCCGGAATATTCAACGCCGGCAAACCCATTCTTGGAAAGAGCCATACACCAATGGAAAAAATGACCACGGTCTGCAGCAATGTAACAGCCAGGTAAGTTATTTGTTTAGACAGGAGGGCCAGCAGGTAGCTGGTAGGCAACGTCTTCAGGCGCAGAAAGCTGCCGTTCAGTTTTTCCCGCACCACGCTTGCCCCCAGTGAAATAACAATGAAGAACATGGCAAAGATGGTCCAGGCCGGTATATTGTGCTGGGTGGCATTGGGTATATTACGACTTCCATCTCTTGAAATAGCCACCTCATTGATGGTGGCCTGGTTGTTCATCAGCTGGTTTTCAAAAGAAGCCGGCAGTTCTTTTTCATTGAGCGAATAATAGAGTTTCTGCAGCAGCTGTTTGTTTTCAACAATCTGCAACGCGCTTCTTAACGCACCCTGTATAGAAGAACGAAAAGACAGCTGTAGTACCGGATGATAATACAGGTTTACCGGCTCTATGCCTGTAACACCTGCCTTGTTACTGTCTGCTGCCACACCAAACTCGCGCAGCGCATTGCTGGAGATGGCGCTTGCCTTTGCAGCCAGCGTTGCAGAAAAATGAGCGGGTATTACAATGGCCACCAGTGCGTCTTTTGCATGCATGCGTGCGGTGATCTGCGCTTCTGTTTCATTGCCTGTAACCTGTTTTACGTCAAACATGCCCACCTTTTCTATGGCCATGATCAGTTGCTTACTGGCGCTGCCGGTATCACGGTTGCAAAGTAACAGCGGTACCTTATTATCATTTACCAGTTCAAAGGTGCTGTTCTGTATGGCAGTAATTACAATGGCCAGCAATATGGGCATTACAAACATGAGGGTAAGCCCTACCTTGTCTCGTGTAAGAATGCGCAGATCTTTTTGTATGGTGGCCCAGAGTTTAAACAAAGTGGTTATAATGTTTTGTACTAAAAGTTTTTATCCTACGCTTTCCGGAAATTATAAAGCGATGCCAGTGCCGGCTTATCCGCCCCCGTCACGGTAATCCCTTCCTGTTAGTTTAATAAACAATCCTTCCAGGGCTGTTTCTTCGTGTGCCGCCAGCAGCACGGGTGTGGTGCCTGTGGCAATGATTTTGCCATGGTCTATCAGCGCAATCTGCGTACAAAGGTCTTCTGCTTCCTGCAGTTGGTGAGAAGTATAGACCAGTGTGGTGCCCTGCTGGTTCAATGTTTTAAGGTAATCAATGATGGCATGCCTTGTTTGTACGTCTACCCCCACGGTAGGTTCATCAAGAAAAAGAATGGCCGGCTGGTGCATCACACCAATGGCCAGGTTAACGCGCCGCTTCATACCGCCTGAAAATTGCTGTACTTGTTTATTGGCAGCATCTGCTAACCCTAGTACTTCCAGTAGGCTGCTGGTGCGTTCACTGATTTGTTTTTTGGTAAGGCCATACCAGGCACCAAAGAATTGAAGGTTTTCTACGGGCGTAAGTTCCTGGTAAAAAGAAAAATCCTGCGGTACAAAACCAAAAAGGTGATTAAAAGATTTTTTATGCGGCAATACCTGGTTGCCCAGTAAATAAATACTTCCTTCATGAAACGGCAGCAAACCGGTCATACAATTCATGAGCGTGGTCTTGCCTGCGCCGTTGGGACCAAACAATCCAAAGCGTTCACCGGCTGCTATCTCCAGCGTAAGATCCTGAAACACGGGTGTAGCCTGCCCGCCATACCTGAAACCAAGGTGCTGGATGCTAACGGCAGCGTTGCTCATGAACGCCACTTGATTTTAGAGAGCGCCTGGAATGCTTTTTTTTCTACATCACTGATCTCAATGAGGTAATCGCCCATGGTATCAAAGTCTTGCTGGCTACCCAGCCTTCCTTTGTAAATACCTGCGGCCTGCACAGCGGCGGTGCGCCACATATCTCCTGCAGCCGTAAATGATTTGGAAATATCCATCAGTGCATCAATGGGGTGAAATGCATGGGCCTGTTGCAGAAAGGCCCCGTAGATATAACGAAAGCCCCCGCCCCCGGTGCCTATTTCTTCCTGCATACGCACCAGTTGCGCCAGGTAGAGACCGGCTTTTTGCGGGCCCAGTTTATCGCGCCATTTTTTTATCTTTCTGCCCGTATAGGCTATACCGCTTACACCGGCAAAGCCGCCGGGTATATACAGCATATCGCGTACATTGCGTTTAATGCCGCTTACAATGGCTTTTTTTATCTGCTGATCGCTGATGTTCTTCTGTTCTTTTGGATAATATATCTGTCCCTTGGGCGCCAGTGCACCTTTTGCAAACCTTACCCTTTCCAGCTCATAGGTGCTGAGCGTGGTTACATTTTCCATTACAGGGTCACTGATCAGGAAATGATCATCTTCCTTGCCGTACACAATTAAGTTGTGGGCATTGAAATGAAAACGGTATTCTTTTGGAAAATAAGAGAGATAGTATACGCCTACCTGGCAACCCACGGGCCGGCCTTCCTGCAGGCAATCCATCAGAAACTTTTCTGCTTCCTGTTTAGAGCTG
>DATJGC010000170.1:0-9847 GCA_035495345.1 Chitinophagaceae bacterium
AGAATGGCCAGCATGTTGGCGTGACTGCCCTTCGTTGCGTCTCCACCCTCTGTCTGGCTGGAATGCGTATCAAAACTATTGGGGTGGTTTACTACATACACCGGCGTGGTAAGTCCGCCTTGTATCAGCCGGGCGACAATCTTTAATTGTGCCGCCAGGGCATTGTCTGCGGGGTATACGCCATTTTTATCTCCTTTGTTGAAAGCGTCAGTGATCACGGCGGTGTAGGCATTGGTCTGTTGTTTCATCAAACGCAGAAAATTCAATTCATGGCCATAGGCATTGTCTGGCGTGGCGTCTACTTCACCGATTACCAGTTTATAAAATGAATCTTCATCACGTACCGTAAAAGCGGTGTTGATGGTACTGGATTGCGTTACAATGGAAGCCTGTACACCAATCTGGATGGCCAGCGGATCCTTCATGGCGCTTTTGTCAGGATAGTCCACCGGGTAACCCGGGTAAGATACTTCCTGCGCACGCCCCAGCCAGCCTGTTTTTAATGAAACTTCTGCAGAGGAACCGGTTAACCATATATCTGCCGCACGGAAGTGCGAATAGTTAGGATTGGCGTAACTAACCCCATGCACAATATTCATCTGCTTACTGTTAAACAGCTCCTGTATCTCTGGCATGGAAGGGTGAAAGCCGGTATTTGCTACACCTTGTAAGGGAAGTACACGGTTCTCCGGTATCATGATATTGCCGCGGGCATTGGCAATTCTGCTGTACTGGTCGATGGGTATCACGGTATTGAGTCCGTCATTACCACCATTCAGCTGTATCATTACCAGGATTTTTCCATTGCTGAGCGATTGCTCGCGCAGCAATTGCAGCAGCGGACTGCTGGCAGTGGCCGAGAGCGGCAGGCCATTCAATAACAATGGTAGCGGAACGGCGGATGTATATTTTAAAAAGTCTCTGCGCTTCATTGAAGTACTTGTAAAAGGTTCGATAAACAGATTAATACAGCTGGTACTCTTCCAGGTTCATGATATAGCCGAGCAAATCATCCAGCCGTTGGCGCACGGTGCCTTCTGCAATAGGATCGCCGGGGTTAGCCAGGTAAGCATACCAGGCCCTTGTCCAGTAACTATCGTCTTCCAGGTTTTTGATAAGTTTTGTTTTCATGGCGTCAAATTGTTTGGCAGAGGCGCCGGAAGGCAGCAGGTACCTGCTAATATCATTGATAAGCGTATTGGGTGTGGCAGGGTCGGGAAACTTTTTGCAGAAACCAATGGAATCTATTTTTACGCGGGTGAGGCTGAAGGGCTGCACTTCATAACCCATGGTGGCATACATGTTTAAAGTCTTGGCGCGTATTTGTATGGTGGTGCTGTTGATCCATGCTTCGTAGAAAAGCGGTTCCTGACGGTAGGCCGGCCAGCCGGAAATATCTACGGGGTCTGCCAGGTGCTGGCCAATCTCATCACAACGCATTTTAAAATGGTTCCAGAATTTATATTTGTACAGCACATCTTCAGTTGGTATGTTTACGCCAATGCTGCGCGCCATGCCAATATAAAGATCAATCGGGCTTTTGATGATGCAGCCGCGGTTGAGCTGGTCGAAGAAATGTTCACTGGTAAACAATGCGCGTAAGACCGGTGCCAATTCATAATTGTTATTGCGCATGATGGCTGCCAGTGGCGTAATCACGTTTTGTTCTTCTGCATCGCCAATAACATAATATACAAACCAGCGGTACAGGCAGCGACAGATGTACTTGGCGGCTTCATCGGTGGCGAGTATCATGTCTAGCAGTGCGTCGGTTTCATACTGGCCGTTTACGCCTGTTTGTCCATTGATGACGGTATGATTATAAAAAGCGGAGAAATGTTTGTTGCTGCTGTCGTGGTCGGCATCGCTAAAGTAAGTGATGAAGGTGCCATCGTTTTGTTGCTGCCGCCGCCAGCCGGTGAGAACGCGTGCTGCCTGTTTTACATCTTCTTCTGTGTATTGAGAGTTGGGGCCCTTGCCTACGGTAAATAGTTCCTGCAGCTCTCTCGCATAGTTTTCATCCGGGGCACGTGCGGTGCTGAGGTTGCCGTTGAGCACGTTTAACATGTGCGGGTCAATGGTAATCAGCTTTATGATATCCCTGAAATTGCCGAGGGCGTGTAAGCGCAGTGTATTGAAATGCTGCCAAACGGCCTTGGGGTCATTGAACTCATAGGTACGGGTACCAAAATGATTGCCCCAGAAAAGTGCCATCTTCTCCAGCAGGTCTGTGTTTTGGCCAATCATCTCACCAATCCACCAGGGTTTAAAGGAGAAATCCGTTCGGTAATAGGCGAGGGTGGGGTCACCACTTTCGGGCGAAGCCCAGAATACCCATGAATAGCCAAATGGACAACCCTGGTTATCGTAGTAATCGTAATTATAACAGTTCACCGGCGATGTCTGCGGGTACTGTTTAATATTGAGCAGATAGTCTACTGCTTCTGCCGCTCCTGAAAACTGTTTTAGTGCAGCAACAGAATCCTGTGTTAAACCAAAGGTGGCACGGCGAAGGAGGTGGTATACTTCGGCCTCTGTCCATGCACCGGTATAAGGAGTAAGACCGCTGCTGGTGCGCAATGCACTGTTAAAGGGCAACTGCCTGTTGCCATATTTTTTTACGAAAGGATCAACCGGATCTTTTTCATTATTGGTGGCAGCGGTTTTGGTAGCAGTAGAGAGAAAAGCCTTGCGGGAAATTTTCTTTTCCATAATAAATTATTGAGTCAGTAATGGCGCTCCCATGACAAGGAAAATGATGCCAATAAGAGTATTCACGTATTGCAAACAAGCGAACGGCCGGACCGGCTACCAATCTTGTATAAAGCGTTCTTTTACTTAAGGTTAGGGGGTGTGACGGCTGCGAAAATAGTATTTTCCGATCAAAAATGACTCCCGGGCAGAAGAAAAGTTAAGCACATTGAAGAGCTAAAAAATATGTGTAACTGATTGATAAATAATCAATTAAATTAAATTAATGTGAATTCTGGGAAAATAAACCAGGGGCCTGTATTAAATAAGGTCCAAAAATGTAATTTTAGACCGCGGTCGGCCGCAGTTCATGTGAGAGTGGCAATATTTTGAGCGCAATGGGCAACGGCAAATTGCAATTACATATGATTCTTCACTTACTACCCATTAGTATTTAGTAAAAGTTTAAAATTGTGTGTATGTATTCTTATTCATTAATGGAAACGGGTTGTTATTATTTAGTGCAGGACAAAGAAGATTCAGGTATTACGCTCATTAAGATAAATTTTGAATCTGATCAGTGTGTATTTGTGTCAAAGTATGAGGAAATAGAGGTACAGGAATGGAAGAAGAAATCGGATCCCATTCATGATATCATTGAATTACTGAGTGATGATAAGGTGAAGGAGTGGGAGGCTATATTTAATAATAGCCAGGATGCCTACTATGAGGAAGATGAAGAATAAACTACTTTGTACTTTTTATAGCATGAGCTGGCTGCACCGCAGCCAGCTCATTTTGGCTATGGCCCTGCCTGGCCGCCTGTAACGCCCACTGCAAACCGCTTTACACCGCCAATTTTTTTATTGCCAACAGCTGGTAAATTACCTTTGCTTAAACACCCAGTACTAACCATTGATTAGCCAGCACACCATACAGCAGATACAAAGCCGCATAGATATAATCGATATCGTGGGCGGATTTATAAAATTGAAAAAGCGCGGCACCAATTACCTGGGCCTTTGCCCTTTTCATAATGAAAAATCACCGTCTTTTACGGTAAGCCCGGCCAAAGAAATTTACAAGTGTTTTGGTTGCGGGCGCAGCGGCAACTCCATCAGTTTTTTAATGGAGCACGAGAAGTATACCTATGTGGAAGCCCTTCGCTGGCTGGCCAATAAGTACAACGTACCCATTGAAGAAACGGAAACCAGCCCGGAGGTAAAGGCAAAGGCACAGGTGGCCGAAAGCCTGCATATCATCAACGGGTTTGCCCAAAAGTTTTTTGAAGCGCAGCTTTTTACCACTGAAGAAGGAAATGATATTGCCCTCAGCTATCTGAAACACCGCGGCTTCAGAGAAGATATCATCAAAAAGTTTCAGCTGGGCTATTCTCCGGAGGACAGAACGGCGTTTACAAGCGCGGCCCTGGCCAACCAGTTTAACCCGGAATACCTGGTAAAAAGTGGTCTCTCTGCCCTCCGCAATGAAGTGCTGCAGGATAATTACCGCGGACGCATCATCTTCCCGGTACACAATAACAGCGGTAAGATCATCGGCTTTGGCGCGCGCATCATCAAGACCAACGACCGCGCACCAAAATACATCAATACACCAGAGAATGAGCTCTACGTAAAAAGTAAGATCCTTTACGGAACCTATTTTGCCCGGCAGGCCATCGACAAGGCCAATGAATGCCTGCTGGTAGAAGGTTATACAGATGTTGTATCACTGCACCAGGCAGGGGTGGAGAATGTGGTAGCCAGCGGCGGTACCTCCCTTACGCCCGATCAGCTCAGGCTGGTAAAGAAATATACCAACAACCTTACTATTATCTATGATGGCGATTCAGCGGGTATTAAAGCCGCGCTCCGCGGACTTGATCTTGCACTGGAAGAAGGGTTGAACGTACAACTGGTTTTAATACCCGACAAGGAAGACCCGGATAGTTATGTAAACAAGGTAGGGCCTACTGCTTTCAGGGAATATATAGACAAGAATAAAAAGGATGTCGTTTTATTTCAGCTTGAAATCTCTTTGCAGGATGCAGGTAGCGATAGCAACAAAAAAGCAGCCATCGTAAACCAGATAGCAGAAACCATTTCAAAAATTAATAAGGCCGAAGATTTTACCAAGCAGCAGGATTATATCCGCCAGTGTTCCCAGCTGCTGAAAATAGATGAAACCGGTTTTAATACGCTTGTCAATAAATTTATCCGGGAGAAAGTAGCCAAAACCGAGGGTCGTCAGGCCGCGCAGGCAACAGATTTTCCGGATACGGATGGCATGCCACCGGTTAGCCAGGAGGAAGATGATAGCTTTAACCTGCTCTTTAAAGATGAAATGAGTGAACGCGCCGTGGTAAGAGCGCTCATTGAATTTGGTAACCGCGATTGGGAGGACGGCAAAAAAGTGGCAGATTACCTGTTCGACCAAATGATTGATGAAGAGCTCTTCGACAATAAGCAATTGCTGCGCATTATTCATACCTACCGTGCCTGGTACGATGAAAAATTGGAACCCGGCCCCAAGAGCTTTCTTTACCATGAAGACCAGCAGTTGAGTACGCTGGTGGTATCTATCATGGACTTTCAATATGAGCTGAGCGATAAATGGAAGTCGGAGTTTGAAATGCCCGTGCCCACAAGAGAGGAAATGTACAAGGAGGAAGTTATTTCAACCCTCAATTACCTGAAGATCCGGAAGATTAAACGGATGATAGAACAGAACCAGCAAGACCTGCAGCAACCGCATAGTGCTGAAGAACAAATCATGCTCATTCAAACGCACCAGCACCTGAAACAAATGGAGCGTGAATTACTGCAGCAAACAGGTACAGTGATAGTGCGTTAAGAAAGCTTGCTGTTGCCGCCCGCGGGCATGTCTGCCTCACAATTTTCATTCTCACGTTCTGTTTCAAGCGTAATATGCTGTATGTTTTTATGCAGCAGCGCATGCCTGATATTCTTTTTTATAACACTCTCTTCTTCTATGGTTGTATGTACCGGAAGCACAAGATGGGCGGTGAGTGCATTCTCCGTTGTGCTGATGGCCCAGATGTGTACATGGTGAAAGTCTACCACGCCGCGTATTTTCATGGCCATGGCCTTCACCTCATCTAGCTGAATATTGCCCGGTACCCCGTCCAGCGAAAGCCGCAGGCTGTCTCTCAGCAGGCGCCAGGTGCCAAATAATATGACAATGGCAATCACAATACTTAATGCGCTGTCTATCCAGAACCAGCCGGTAAACATGATGATGACGCCGCCAATGACAATGCCCAGTGATACCAGTGCATCACTCATCAGGTGCAGGTAAGCGCTCTTTACATTCATATCATCTTCCTTGTTACGCATAAACAGCAGCGCCGTAGAACCATTTACAAGAATGCCAACACCAGCAATGATGGCAATGGTGGTGCCCTGTACCGGCTCCGGATGAAAAAGCCGCTGAATGGCCTCATAGGCAATGGCGCCGATAGACAACACCAGTACCATTGAATTGAACAAGGCCACCAGTATGGAAGTCTTGCGGTAACCGTAAGTATATTTCTTGTTGGATTTTACTTTCAGCAGTTTAAACGCCAGCAATGACAGCGCCAGCGCCGCAACATCTGCCAGGTTATGACCGGCATCAGAAAGTAGGGAAAGCGAATGGATGGCCAGGCCCGCCACTACTTCAATGATTACAAAGAGCATGTTGAGAGAAATGCCAATAATGAATGCGGTGTTTACGCTGGTGAGCGTTACTGCATGATCATGGTGATGGTGGCCATGCTGACTATGTTCCTGGTGATCTTCCATAATAGGTAAGTAGCTTAAGCCCCGGTGGTGTTTTCATAGAGGCGCAGGCGGTTTTGCAACTGCTGGTTTTGCCATTGCGCCGCCTGCAATTTCTGCAACAGGTGGCCAATGACTTCAATGCCTTCCACGTTTATATCAAGATCATAATGCAAACGCACCATTTTCTCAATGTCTGTCAGTTGATTCTCATGCAAAAACCATTCTTCTTCTATACGCGTAAATTCTACCAGGCCGTATTGCTGCAATGATTCTATAAACGACCACTCAATCTGGTGCGTTACACAAAAATGACGTACTGGTACCAGTTCATTGTTTTCCATACGCTTCTTATTTAAGTGCAGCCAGCTGGCTGAACAATTCTTTTTGTTTTTCACTGAGCTGTACGGGCAGCAGCACGTTAAAAATTACGTAGAGATCGCCAAACTGTCCTTCTTTCTTGTACACCGGAAAGCCTTTTCCTTTTAACCGAACCTGTGTGCCGTTTTGAGTGCCCGCAGCAATTTTTAATTTCAGCTTGCCTGAGTAGGTGTCAATGGTGGTTTCTCCACCCAGCACGGCCGTATACAGGTCAATATCGGTATTCATGTACAGGTCGTTACC
The DNA here is from genome assembly GCA_035495345.1 of Chitinophagaceae bacterium. Classification (GTDB taxonomy): domain Bacteria; phylum Bacteroidota; class Bacteroidia; order Chitinophagales; family Chitinophagaceae; genus JACMLD01. The sequence continues at coordinate 7,095 of DATJGC010000170.1, forward strand.
GGCTCTTTTCATATTGGGTTCATTGGGTATATTAAAGGTGATATAGAGATCACCGGCGGGGCCGCCGTTTCTACCGGGCGCACCATAGCCTTTTAATTTTATCACCTGGCCGTTTTCAACACCGGCCGGTATGGTAATTCTAACATTCTTGCCGTTAACGGTTAAGGTTTGCTGCTGCGTGGTATAAGCATCGCGCAGCGATAAACGCAGCTCTGCATTAAAATCCTGCCCTTTAAATTTTGCCTGTCGGCCGCGGCCAGCCTGCTCTCCAAACATTGAATTAAAAAATGAAGAGAAGGCCTCATCATCTGCCTCAAAGCCGCTGCCTCCAAATGGATCCCCGCCCTGGTAGGCGCGACCGCCCCCTTGCGACTGACGCGCCTGCTCAAATTGCTCCGCATGTTGCCAGTCTTTTCCATACTGGTCGTATTTTTTTCTTTTCTCAGGGTCGCTCAGCACTTCATTGGCTTCATTGATCTGCTGAAATTTTTTGTGCGCTTCTTTGTCGTTGGGGTTTAAATCCGGGTGGTGTTTGCGAGCCAGCTTACGGTACGCTTTTTTAATTGTTTCGGCGTCTGCATTTTTATCAACGCCTAATACCTGGTAGTAATCTATAAATGCCATGCTATAAAATTACAACAAATCAAATGATCGTATCGCTTTAACGGAAAGTGCCGGCCCGCCGGTTGTACATTATGTTGCTTGTGTGAAGAAGGGCAGGAGTTTTTCCCGCAGCTGCGCGGGCATCTGTGATTTTTGATGGTTGCTGGCGTCCATAAAATACAACACCACTTTGCCCGTGGTGAGCAGGCTGCCTTCTTCATTGTACACCTCATGGAAGAACTCTATACGGTGGCCTTCCGGCAGTTCACGCAAAATGAGTTTTATAGTGAGCAGGTCGTCATAATGGGCAGGGCGCAGGTACTTGCATTGCAGTTCTGTAATGGGCATATAGGTGCCAATGGCTTCCATGGTCTTGTAGGTGAAGCCAAGCTTGCGGATGGCTTCTGCACGTGCCACTTCAAAATACTGTGCGTAGTTGCCGTGGTATACAACGTTCATCTGGTCTGTTTCCGCGTAGCGTACCCGTACCTGTGTGGTTGACTCAAACATGCTGTTGATTTTAAATGGGTGCCTGGAAGTCTTTTTGTCGCAACAGAGCCTGTAAACGGTTGTTGATAATACCGGCCACTATAAAAATGGGCTAGCAACCCGCGCAAATTATTTGTTAATTAATCCATCTGCACTGGCCCTTCCGGGTCCGCACAAAAAGAGCGCAATAAAGCAGGTAAGGAAGAAGGCCACATGTTCATCTTTATTAAAGATATTCCAGTGGTTTACCTTCACCAGTACTACGCCCATGGTAATAATAAGTGGTATGGCGGCCAGCCTGGTAAACAAACCCAGTACTATCAGCATGCCGCAGAAAAATTCAGCAAAGATTACCAGCGCCAGTGAGAGGGGGCTGCCAATGCCCATAAAGTTGGTAAAGCTGTCTTTCTTGTCTGCAAAATGAATCAGTTTTGCATAGCCGTAAGGAATGATCAGCACACCTGCACATAACCTCAATAATAACATCGCGAGATCAAAAGCCCAATCGCGATAAGATACAGACAATAACTTTTTCATCCTTTGTTTCGTGGTTTTTTCAAATGTAAGATGAAGCGCTGAATTAGAATGAAATGTTAATCCTTGTACTTATCCACAGGTGTTTGGAACGATGTTTGGTCAGAGTAAAAATAATTAGAAACTTTAGAGCGTTGTATTCACTGCAACTAATCCATTACAATGAAGAAATTGTTTAGTACCGTATTAGTTAGTAGCGCTTTTTTATTTGCAACAGCGCAGCAAACGCGCTTTATAGCAGACCCCCAAACAACCTTAAAAGAAGCCAAGGAATATTTTCAAAACGGATCTTACAGCCTGGCGTATCCACTCTTTAAAGACTTGAGCCTCTACCTGCGTGAAGCAGACAGAACCGACAAGGCCCTCAGTTACCAGGAAATAAAATATTATACCATTGTTTGCGCGCTGAAGCAAAACGAACCGACTTCCATCCTGCTGGCAAAGGACTTCATAGCAGTAGAAGACAATAATATTGCGCGTGTACAGATGATGCAGTTTCACCTGGCGGAGTACTATTTCCGGAAAAAGGAGTTCGACCAGGCCATTGCTGCGTATGAGAAAACAAGCATCGACCACCTCAGCAACCGTGAGATTGCGGATATGAAATTTCACCAGGGCTATGCATATTTCAACCTTAAGCGTTTTGATAAGGCCATGCCGCTGCTGGATGAAATCAGGAAGAACCCACGTGATCCTAATTATATTGATGCCAATTATTATTATGGGTTTATCGCCTTTAATAATGGCAAATTCCGCGATGCGCAGGAATCATTTAAGGTAACCGAATCCGATCCCCGTTACGAAAAAGTAGTGCCTTTTTATATTGCCACCATCATGTACAACACCGGCCAGAAAGACAAGGCGCTGGAATATGCAGAAGCAAGGCAGAAGAAAGGTGGCCAGGTCTATGATACCCAGCTACGGCAGCTCATTGGCCATGCTTATTTTGAAAAAGGAGATTATGCCAAGGCCCAGCCCTACCTTGAACATTATGCGGGCAGTTCTCAAAAGATCAGGCGGGAAGATACTTATGAGCTGGCCTATACCTATTACCAGACCGGCAATTATGCCAAGGCCATTGACGGTTTTAAACAGTTGTCTGGCAAAGAAGATTCATTGGCGCAAAA
>DATJGC010000171.1:0-4849 GCA_035495345.1 Chitinophagaceae bacterium
GTAACACTCTTTCCTGCAGGCCATATCATTGGCTCTTCCCAGGTAAGGGTAGAATACAAGGGCGAAGTGTGGGTGGTGAGTGGCGATTACAAAACAGAAAACGATGGCATCAGCGGCCAGTTTGAACCCATCAGCTGTCATACATTTATTACTGAATCTACCTTTGGGTTGCCCATCTACCACTGGAAGCCGCAATATCTTTTATTTGATGCCATGCGCAAATGGATAAAAGAAAACCAGGCGCAAAAACGCACCAGCCTCTTACTGGCGTACAGCCTTGGTAAGGCACAACGCGTTATCAAACACCTGGCAGACAGCGTTGACCATGTTTTTGTACATGGTGCGGTGTATAATACACAACAGGTGCTTACCAATGCCGGCTGGAATTTTCCGCTGGTGGAGAAAGTAACCGCTGATATACCAAAAGACCTGTTTCATAACAACCTGGTGGTGGCGCCCGGCAGCGCGGCTGATAGTCCCTGGATAAAAAAGATGCAACCCGTATCCGTGGGCGTATGCAGCGGCTGGATGCAGGTGCGCGGTAATGCACGCCGCAAAAATGTAGATGCTGGTTTTGCACTGAGTGATCATGCAGACTGGAACGGACTGCTGTCCGCCGTGAAAGCTACCGGCGCACAAAAGGTTTTTGTAACGCATGGTTTTCAGTCGGCCTTCAGCAGGTTCCTCAATGAAAACGGTATTGAAGCCGGCGAAGTAAAGACAGCCTTTGGCAATGAAGACGAAGATGAAGTGATAGCCGAGCAGCCTGTAAGCACCGAAGACAATAGCGAAGACAATAGCTTGTAATATGCAAACCACCAATGAAACCATACCTTCAGTTGTAAACAGCCCAGCCCCTGGAGAAAGATCCGGTATGCGGCTGTTTACGGAACTGGTGAATGTGCTGGGCAGCTCAACAAAAACAAACGATAAGCTGGAGGCATTGTCGAACTACTTTTCTTTGGCCGACGAAAAAGACAGGGTATGGGTGATTGCGTTGTTTAGCGGAAGACGCCCCAAAAGAACCGTTAACGGGTCGCAACTGGCGCAATGGTGTATTGAAATGATTGGCCTGCCTGCATGGCTCTTTGATGAAAGCTACCACACCGTAGGTGATCTCGGCGAAGCCATAGCGCTCTTATTACCAGAAAGCACCGTAATGGCTGAACCGCATACCTTATCATGGTACATAGAAAAATTCATCAGCATACAGAAAGAAGAAGAAGCCGTTAGAAAAGCGTTTATTGTTGACAGTTGGATGCAGATGGACAAAGATGAAAGATTTGTTTTTAACAAGCTGCTCACCGGTGGTTTCAGAATTGGCGTATCACAAAAAACAATGGTGAATGCACTTGCAAAAACGGTAAAGCTGAACCCGAATGTAATTGCCCACCGCATCAGCGGCAACTGGGATCCTGTAACCACCCATTTCAGCCAGCTGCTCAGCGAAGAATCTGTATCAATGGATTTCTCCAAGCCTTACCCGTTTTACCTGGCCTATGCATTGGAAGAAGAGGCTTCCTCCCTGGGTGAACCGGCCAACTGGCAGGCAGAATGGAAATGGGATGGCATCCGCGGGCAAATGATCAAACGCAACAATGAATTATTTGTATGGAGCCGCGGTGAAGAACTGATGACCGATAAATTTCCTGAATACCACGCACTGCAGGATATGCTGCCTGACGGCACCGTTATTGACGGCGAAATTATTCCGAGCATTGAAAAAAAGCCACTCCCCTTTGCCCTGCTGCAAACACGCATCGGCAGAAAGAATGTAACCAAGAAACAATTACAGGAAACGCCCATTACCTTTTTTGCGTACGATTTATTGGAGTACGAAGGCATAGATTACCGTGAACGGCCGCTGCAGGAACGCCGGCAGCAGCTGGAAAAAATAGTAAACGATACCAATTACGCCGGCCTGATCATCTCCCCCGTTATTGAATTTACAGACTGGGCACAGCTGGCCGGCATCCGGAGTTCCTCTCGCGATATGGGTGCCGAAGGACTGATGCTAAAGAGAAAAGAATCGCTCTACCAGGCAGGCAGAAAACGCGGCGACTGGTGGAAATGGAAGATTGACCCACTGGTGATTGATTGCGTGATGATTTATGCGCAGAAAGGCCATGGCCGCAGAAGCAACCTGTATACTGATTATACCTTTGCCGTAAAAGACGGCGACAAACTGGTGAGTTTCACAAAGGCCTATTCCGGGCTTACCGATAAAGAATTTGCGCAGGTAGATAATTTTGTAAAAAGAAATTCGCTCGAAAAATTTGGCCCGGTACGCACCGTAAAGCCGGAATTGGTATTTGAAATAGCTTTTGAAGGCATTGCCGCCTCCGCAAGGCATAAATCTGGCGTGGCACTCCGCTTTCCACGCATCAGCCGCTGGAGAAAAGACAAAAAGCCGGATGAGATCAATACCCTGGATGATCTAAAACAAATGCTGGAGCAATACGGCAAATAAAAATCATTCTCCCCCGCCCTCTTTTACTGCGTACTATACTGCAACAGGTTCCGTTATAGAAGAAGGCCTTGCACAATCTGCTTATAACAAAACAATAAGCGCTTCCGGCTGTTTTGAAAGCAAGGCATTTTTTAATTTTAAGGCTCATCTTCCGTCTATGAAGAAATTGCAGGTTTTATTGCTGATAATTGTTGCTTGTTCTGCCATGGCGCTGGCAGGCCATTGGGATCCTTCTACAGATAAGGCAGTGTACATACCACCCAGCGAACAGCGCACGGGCGATGCGGCTGCCGGCTATCAATACCTAACCACCGGTGATTATGTAAAGGGAGGATTGCCTTACGATTATTTTCTGCTGGCCCTGGGTAAAAGCAAGACCAATTACCTGAAGCGTGAAGGCCTTAACGCCAACCTCACCCACGATTACACTGCGGTTAAAGCTGCAAACGGAGAGCAGCTGGTAGCACCCAATTGTATGCAATGCCATGCGCAGGTATTTGAGGGTAAACTGGTCATGGGAATGGGCAACACCTTTGCAGATTTTACCATGGGCCAAAAGCTGAACCCACAGGCCTATGCGTTACTTGAGAATTTTTTGAAGAAAGGAGCACCGCAAAAATACCTGGCCGCAAAACCCTTTATGCAGGTGGCCAAAACCATCGGCCCAAAACTTACTACCGCGGTGAGAGGGGTGAATGCTGCAGACCGGTTGGCAGGTGTACTGGCGGCCCACCGAGACCCCGCCACTTTTAAATGGAACGATACAGCATTAATTGATATTCCGGACCAGGTAATACCCAGTGATGTACCCGCCTGGTGGCTGCTGAAGAAGAAGCACGCCATGTTTTACAATGGCTTTGGCCGCGGAGATTTTGGTAAATTTCTCATGGCCTCCAATTTATTAACGGTTAATGATACCGCAGAATCAAGGGAAGTAGACAGTCATTTTGATGATGTACTTTCTTATATCTACAGCTTGCAACCCCCGGTATACCCAAAGCCGATAGACAAGCAACTGGCAAAGCAGGGCGCATTGCTCTATACCACCAACTGTTCCAAATGCCATGGCAAGTATGGCGCAGATGCCAGCTATCCCAACCTGCTTATTCCGGAAGCGGTGATACAAACAGACTCGTTGTTATACAGCAGCAATTACCAGAACCCGCAGTTCATCAACTGGTTTAACAATAGCTGGTTTGCAAAAAGCGATCACCCGGCCAGGCTGGAGCCCTTCATGGGGTATATAGCCCCGCCGCTAGACGGTATCTGGGCCACGGCACCGTACCTGCACAACGGTTCAGTACCAACGCTGGAAGGCGTTTTAAAAAGCAGCGCGCGTCCCGCCTACTGGCAACGCAATTTTGATGATCCGCGCTATGATTATGAAAAGCTCAGTTGGTTATTCAGCGTAGAAAATGCCCCCAACGGAACACTGGTATACAATACAACATTACCCGGTTACGGCAACTATGGTCATTATTTTGGTGATAAGCTCACCGATAAACAGCGTAAGGCAGTGATTGAATACCTTAAAACCCTGTAAACTTTTACCTGTTACTCTAAGGCCATACGCGCGGGTACACTTACTCTACACAACAAGCACCAGAGGTTGTCAACACCCGAACAACAACCGCGCTTAACTGTTAACTTTATCAGCAGAATGGCTTGCGCCGATGCCATTGCTGCGCCAACATTGCACAGCGCAAGTTGAAAAAAATTGATATTGACCAATCTTCATTCTACCCCGGGTTATAAGATTATTACAGCATGGCTTGCTACGCAGGGCAGGCAGGCCTTTGCGTTCCAGGAAGAAGCCTGGCAGCAAATCATCAACGGAGAAAGCGGGCTGGTAAACGCACCCACGGGTTGCGGAAAAACCTTCTCCGTTTTTCTCGGTTCCATCATCCGGTACATCAACCAGTATCCGGAACAATACCAGACAAGGCAAAAGAACGGGCTGCAGTTATTATGGATAACGCCGCTGCGCGCGCTGGCAAAAGATATTGGTCGCGCCATGGAAGAAGTGGTGCAGGGCCTGGGTATGCAGTGGAGGATTGGCATCCGCAACGGAGATACCGCCCTTGCGGAGCGCGATAAACAAAAACGGCAAATGCCGGAAGTGCTGATCATCACTCCTGAAAGCCTGCACTTGCTGCTTGCGCAAAAAGGTTATCCCAATGTATTTGCCACGCTGGCCATGGTGGCGGTAGATGAATGGCATGAACTGCTGGGCAGCAAACGGGGCGTACAGGTAGAACTGGCCCTGTCCAGGATTGTTGGTGTTACATGCTCCCCTGCTCCATCAGCAAATGCATTGGCTGACGATCCTTTTGAATTTACGGCAGCAGCCCCCAGAACCTCGGGCATTAGCATCTGGGG
>DATJGC010000172.1:0-3698 GCA_035495345.1 Chitinophagaceae bacterium
ATTTTTCTTTCATCTTCAATAAGAATGCGTTTTAAGCGCTGGTACATAAAAGAAACCACCAGTAAGAGTACACCAAGGCAAAAGAAGGCCGCAATTTTGCCACCGGTTGGAATATTACGGATGTCGAACACAAACAATTTCAATAAAGTAATGCTAAACAATATAAGCGATATGATTCGCAGCGTGCGGTATTTGTAATGCATGCCCAGCCACATGCATACAAAGGAACAGATGCCCCATATTATTGGTAAAATCGCTTTTAGGAACAGCTGCCCGGCGCTTTGCCAGCCGGCGGTTCCGTTATAAAAGAGCTGGTTGTTAAAAAGATAAGACTCGGCACTTAAAAATATAACGGCCCAGAGCGCCAGCAGCCATGTGTAGATGGGCATATCCGGCGGGCGATGTTCAAGTTTGCGCAGGTTGTTCACCAGCAGTACAAATAGCAGCAACAGCAATAAGTCTCCCAACCAGTGAGCCGTTAGATGACCGCTGCCCATATGCTTGCTCACCAATGTGCGCAGCAATGTAAAAGCGTGGTTAATGGCCAGCAAATACAATAAAAGGCAGGCAGCCGATAGCAGCAGCACTGGTTGCGCAGGCCTTGTACCCGCCGCGCTTCGCCGCTGCAGTAATAGGAAGAGGAGCACAAAAGCGTACGTATACAATAACAGGTAAGAATATTGCAGACCGGTGCCGGGATAATGTGCAACAAACTGGTGATTAATTTCCAGCAGCCCGGCAATGTATATAATGAGCAGAGCAGCTATCGCAAAAATGCTAACCGGGTACTTCACCAGTACTGTGTTGCCACCGTCTACATTTTCTTTTTTTGCCAGTACAAACAGCAGCGCGCTGGCGGCTGCACTGTAAACACCCGTGATAAAGGCCCTGTTCAGAACAATGGGTAAAACGCTTGTGCTGGTATACAATTGTAACCAGTCCATTAACAGGCTTACCAGCATGGCCACCCAGATAATAAAAGAAGAATACCGGATAATGCCGATGCCCGAACGCTTGTACAGCCAAAAGAGTAATACAGCCTCGGAAGACCAGAACAATGTTATAAAGTTGCCATGCAGTTGCAATGGCGCGGTGAGAGAAATACAGGTAAGCGTAATACCCATCAGGAGGTAGAGAATATTCTTATCTACTTTTTGGTTCCGTAGCAGGAGGAAGGAGACAAGCAAATGCACGGCACCCAGGCTGGCACTGAACAACCCGCGGTAATTGCCACTGTCCATTGCCGTTAGAAGAAACAACCCTGCTGCAAAATACAAAGATGTATTGACCAGCAAAATGGCAAAATCTGACGCAATAAACCGCTTCTTTTCTTTTATGTTATGCGCTATGTTAATGATGAAAAACAGCCCGTAGAAGCCTGAGGCAAAGAGAAATCCGTTGCGATAGGTGGCGGCGGGCGCTGCGCCTGTCAGGGTAATCATCCAACCCGCAAAAAGTATGGTTGTAAGGCCAAAACACAATGCATTGAGCAGGCGCCAGCTTTTATAATACGCCAATACCAGCAGCCCCGAGTTGAGTACCAGCAAATACGTAAAGAGCACCTGGTAGTTGCCGTTGCCATTGCTGGCCATAAAGGGCGTTGCAAAGCCCCCGGCCAGCGCAATGATGGCAAGCTCCTGTCGGTTATACAACAGGCTAAGCCCCACCGCGAAGCCGGTAATCACTATCATAATAACGAAAGTGCTTACCTGGCTGAATAAATGAAATTGGTGATAGCCCAGTGCTATGCTAAAATAAAAGATAGCGAGACCGCCCCCGGCAAGTACAGAACTAAATCCTTTATAATTGGCGCGAAGCATGTGCGCCAGTGCTACCAGTATGGCACCGCAAAGAATGCCGATGCCTACCCGGCCGGCAGGCCCGATCCAATTGTTGTCTATTGCATATTTTACAAAAAAACCAATGGCCAATACTAAAATGGCGATGCCTATTTTGTTAACCAGGTTTTCTCCAATAAATTTTTCGAGATCGGGATGGCGCTCAAAAAAACTTTTCTTTAGATCTTTTGCAACGGGGGCTGTTGGGGAAGGCTCTTTACTGGCTATTGAAGTAGGTATTGCAGGTAAATCTTTGTTGGTTGTTGACTCTTCCTGTTGCAAAGGTGTTGCTGTTTCCGGGCTGGCATCATCCACCTGTTTAAATGATGTTTGCCAGTAATTATCGGCGGGTGTAGCTGCAGGCGGGGCTGGTGCTACGGGCGGTGGCGCTGGTGCAAGTGGCGTTTTTACTTCCGTTGCTGCAAGCACTTCATTTTTCAACTGCCTGATATCATTGCTCAATGTTTCAATCTGCCTGGTGATGCTTCGCTTGACGGCGAACAGCGCATAGAGCAGGATGGCAAACAATAACAACGCAAATACTTCCATATAAGGCTAGTTGGTCATCATAAAGATAACCGCTGTACGGTAGCATTGAAAGAAAGACTGTTAAAATAATAATGCTGACGGGTGCGACTGTGTGCTTTAAAAAGCCATATACTATTTGTGCGGCTACCATGCCAGGGTTATATTGTCCGCCAATGCTAAGCGAAGGAACATTATATATTGATGTCAAGAAATACCGGGCAATGGTCGCTGTGTTTTACATCATGGTAGATATCTGCTGCCACTACTTTGTCTTTAAGGGGCGTGGTTACGTTGATGTAATCGATCCGCCAGCCTTTGTTTTGCAGTCGCACGCTGGGGAAGCGCTGGCTCCACCAGCTATAGCGGTGCGGTTCAGGGTGTAATTCACGAAAGCTGTCTACCCAGCCACTGGCAAGAAACTTATCGGTCCATGCGCGTTCTTCAGGCAGGAACCCGGATGATTTTTTATTGCCTTTTGGGTCATGTATATCAATTTCCTTGTGTGCTATATTGTAATCACCACAAAGCACCAGGTTGGGTTTTTTCTTTTTTAACGCGGCCAGGTAATTATAAAATTCATCCAGCCAGGCATACTTGAATGTCTGTCGTTCATCGCCCGTGGTGCCGGAAGGAAAATAGGCATTGATAACGCGTACATCACCAAAATCAAGTTGCAGTACACGTCCTTCATCATCGCTTACTTTATGTCCTGTACCGTATTCAACATTGTCTGGTGGCAGGGTGGTAAATACTGCCACGCCGCTATATCCTTTTTTTTGTGCAGAGAACCAGTAATCATGGTAGCCAAGGTCTGTAAATTGTTTATGGTCTACATTGTCTTTTGCTGCTTTTGTTTCCTGCACACAAATAATTTCTGCAGGGTTTGTCTTTAGCCAGTCAATAAATCCTTTTGTCATGGCGGCACGGATGCCGTTTACATTGTAACTGATAATACGCATAGGAAGGCTGTATTTTTACTGTGTTGCAAGTTAATAAAATGGCGCTGTTGCCGGCGGGGGTTGATAATTTTTTATTGTTGCGGTGGATGAACCAGCTGCCTAATCATACGTTAACGATCTCTTTCAGTCATTTAATCCAGTAACTTTATTTTATTATGGCCGCTAAACAGAAGATCATTCAGTCCGGTGAACCGGTATACCTGGAAGGACCTCAAAGCAGGAAATACGAATTCTTTTTTGCCATCAGTGTATTCAGGCAGTTGATAAAAGGCTTTAGAACATTGCATTTTGTGGGCCCCTGCATCACCGTTTTTGGTTCTGCCCGTTTTAAGGAAGACCACCAGTATTATATTGCTGCGCGTGAAATGGGTAA
>DATJGC010000173.1:0-2791 GCA_035495345.1 Chitinophagaceae bacterium
CACATCATACCATGTGTTTAACTCCTTGCCGTATCGGTGCGCAGTTCACTGCTCATTCAGTACGGTGCTTTGTTGAAGGCGCCATTAATGATTGTATTCTTTTTTCAAGTGCCGGGCCCGACCAGTTTCCGTTTACCAACAGTCTTCTCAATGTGTACATTGGGTAGGCAGTGCTGCCCCTGCCCTCCAGCTGAAAAGCAGTTTGTATACCGCGCTTTTGCAATTGCTGTATGCAGGCTTCATTCCAGGCACCAAAGGGATAAGCAAAGGTTGAGGGGTTGGTTCCCGTGATGCTGCGTAAGGTGGCCGCCGCAGTATCTAACTGCAAAGCCCATTCATTGTCTTTTAGCTTTCTCAGGTCTGGGTGGTTCCAGGTATGCAGGCCAATGATATGCCCTTTGCCTGCCAGGGCATTTATTTGCCGGGCCGTTAAATATCCCTTCTTACCAATAACCACTGTCATAATAAAAAACACCGCTTTCATATTCTTCTGATCCAGCAGCGGGGCCACAATAGAAAAATCTTCTTCGTGTGCATCGTCAAAACTAATAATGATGGGCTGGCGCGGCAGTGCCATGCCATTGGTGTAATGAGCATACAGTTGCCCCGGTGTTATGGTATGGTAGCCGTTGGCCCACAGCCATTGCATTTGTTCTTCAAAACGTTTAATACTGATGGTATAACCGGGCTGATGCCCGGTCATTGCCGGCTTTATATTGTGGTAGCAAAGCACGGGCACCTGCATCAGTGCCTGATACTGCAAGGGTTTCTGCCTGTTGGCAGACAGCGGTTCGTGGTGCAGTAATAAACCCCCAAAAAAGATGAACCGCCAGGCGCCACTCACCAGCATGCTATAACAGACCTGCAGTTTGCCCATTACCAAGTCGCTATATTTTATACCGATAAACTTAGGCCAGGCCGCCATTACAGTGTAGAACGGTACTCAGCGTGAAGGCTGTTATTCATCAGCACCCATCACTTACGCAGCAGCGAAGCGTAGTTATTATCATGTAATCTCATGAGAAAAATCAGTGCCTGCGCTGGGGCATCCTCCTAATTTACAGTACATGGGTGGCGGCGCTTAAGCATATCCTTTAAATGAAAGCATTTGTTTGGAGGTTTCAGCAATGGCCGGGCAGTTACCCGTGCTGCCACCGAATGCTAAAAATATACCATGGGCCAAACCAATAACACGGCATCACTCCTCAGCGGTTTATCATTGGCGGAGGTAGCAGCGCTTCGCCAGCAGTATGGCCCCAATGCAATTACCGCCAAAGCTTCTTCCGCGCTGCTCCGCATTGTATGGAGGATTGTAAAAGAACCTATGTTTATTATGCTGGTGGTAGCCTGTTCATTGTATTTTTTGCTGGGCAACACTGATGAGGGCTTCCTGATGTTGTTTGGTATTGCCGCCGTTGCAGCCATCTCCCTTTTCCAGGATATAAAAAGCGCCAATGCGCTGGCCGCCTTGCAGGCCTTTGCTGCACCAAAAGTAATTGTGGTAAGAAATGGCTTTGAAACGCAGGTGCCACAGGAAGAGCTTGTGCCGGGAGATATTATCATTGTAGAGGAAGGCATGCGCCTGCCCGCAGATGCTATTATACTGGAGGCGCATGATTGTACGGTGAATGAATCACTGGTTACCGGTGAATCTTACCCGGTAGAAAAAACAGCAGGCGAAGAAAATAACCGGCTCTACCAGGGAACCAGTTTAAGCACCGGCAAATGCATTGCGCGTGTAAGCGCCACCGGTAGAAACACAGAACTTGGCAAAATAGGAAAACTGGTAGATGAATACCGCTCGCCCAAAACGAGGTTACAAAATTGGCTGAACAGCTTTGTGATCAGGCTATCTGCCTTCGGACTCGCAGGCTTTGTACTGGTATTGGTTATGAATTACCTGCGCAGTCACCAGTTGGTGCCAAGCCTGTTGTTTGCGCTTACGCTTGCCATGTCTGCCGTGCCGGAAGAAATACCCGTGGCCTTTACCTCTTTTATGGCATTGGGAGCTTACAAACTGAGCAAGCTTGGCATCATATCGCGCGGACCCGGGGTGGTAGAAAACCTGGGCGCGGTAAATGTGATCTGTTTCGACAAAACAGGTACGCTTACCGAAAACAAGATGGAACTGAAAATTGTGTATGACTTCACCAAAAGACAAAGGCTGCTGCTTACAGATACTATGTGCAATGAAGAAAACGAAGTGCTTGCCATGGCCATCCTGGCCAGCGAAGCAGAACCTTTTGATGCAATGGAGAAGGCCATCCTTTCAGCAAGGAAGTTTTGTACACCAACTGTAGACCAGAAAGATGTGAAGATGATCCACGAGTATCCATTGGAAGGTCGGCCCCCGATGATGACACATGTTTACCAGTATAACAACAGCCTGCTGGCCGCAGGAAAAGGCGCGCCGGAACGAGTGCTCCGCTGTTGCCACCTGGCTGAACAGGACCAGGCAATATTGATGGAGGAAGTAACGGCTTTAACAGCAGAAGGATACCGCGTGCTCGCGGTTGCTGCTGCAATTTGCGAGGGCAACCCCCTACCCCCTACCCAGGATGAATTACCCTGGCAATGCAAGGGCCTGGTGGCATTGCAGGATCCCCTCAAAGAAAATGTACCATCCATCATCCGTGAATTGCAGGCTGCCAAAGTAAATATCAAACTTGTTACGGGAGATTCTCCCCAGACGGCCAGGCAAATAGCAAGACAGGCGGGTATTCTTTCTTATGAAGATTGTGTTACCGGAGATGAAATCATGCATATGAACATTGAAACACTGCGCACCGCG
>DATJGC010000174.1:0-15288 GCA_035495345.1 Chitinophagaceae bacterium
AGCAAGGGTAGCTCGCTGTTATTGCTACCCCGTCAGACCAAGGGTCAGACGGGGGTCGCTGCTCCGAGCGGCGGACGCGGAGAAGCGGTGGGCGCAGCATCGGCGCGTCAACCGTCTGACCCTTGGTCTGACGGCTTAAGGCGATGAAGGGAAGGCTACAATTACTGATGAAAGCGCTTACTATAGCAAGGGTAGCTCGCTGTAATTGCTACCCCGTCACACCAAGGGTCAGACGGGGATCGCTGCTCCGAGCGGCGGACGCGGAGAGGCGGTGGGCGTAGCATCGGCGCGTCAACCGTCTGACCCTTGGTCTGACGGCTTAAGGCGATGCAAGGAAGGCTACAATTACTGATGAAAGCGCTTACTATAGCAAGGGTAGCTCGCTGTTATTGCTACCCCGTCAGACCAAGGGTCAGACGGAGATCGCTACTCTCGAGCAAATGGAATACTGCACACTGTTGCATAGCAAAAGAACTAAGACCGGCGAACTAAGAACTGAGAACTGTCCACGAGTCACAGACTCGGAAGAACATAGAAATACGAAGTCAGGAGACTTCGTATAGCGGCCTTCCTTTTGCTTAGAACAGATAACCGAAGTCTTAATCATGTTTTTGCAAGATCAAGCTGTTGCAAGACTTCGGTTATCTTGCGCCGCCTCGTTGCTTCTCCGCCTCTTTGCGTCGCTGCGAGAAACAAACGAAGACTTGGAACTAAGAACTATGAACTTAGAACTCGGAACTGATCACTAGTCTAACAGTTTGTCTTCATCATCTGTTAATGCCAGATCAATGGAGTCCTGGCCGGCAATGCCTTCGATGGAGCCGCGGATATAGGCAGCATTGAGCAATACTTTTTCCAGTTGTTTTTCACGCGCTTTCCAAAGTTTTTCCATGGCATCGCGCTCGCGCTGTATAGATATCTTCATGCTCATAAATCCTTCGCGCACGGCCTTCCACTGTTCAGCAAATTCATTACCGGTGAGGTAGTCATACAGTAGATGCATTTTATCGCCACGGTTTTGCTGGCTCTTGGAGGCGCCGTATACTTTGATGATGCCATCGCGCAGCAGCGCAATCATGGCACGGGCCTCGGTAAACTGGCAGATCCAGACCCCGTTTCGTTCACCAAAACCTTCCATGTCTTTGGGCATGGCCTGGGTAACAATCACGGCTACATCGGCCCCAAGGCTGCGCATATCGGCTTTTAGTTTTTCAATCCAGTCGGCCGAGAACGTAGTGGTACGCTTGCTTTCATAAATGATCTTGCCGCATTCCTGCCCAAAATTATTGCGCACCGTCTGTATGCAGTCTGCACCGCGCACGCCTTTGCCTACTTCGGTGATCAGGTCAAACGGAAAAGAAGATTGCAGCATGGCTTCCAGGGCCAATTCCTGTACTTCGCCCTGTAATTGCATAGAACCCTGTTCTGCCTTGCGGCGCATTTCTTCGGCCAGTCTTTTCTGGTCGTCCAGCTGTTTTTCCAGTTCTTTTAAGCGCAGCTGGTAATCGGTTTCACGGGCGGCGCTTTTTTGTTCTTCCAGCTTCCTGAGTTCGTCAGACAGTTTGCTGCGCTCTTCCTGCAGCAGTCGCTGAACGGATATTTCCAACTCGGCTTCTTTTGTCTGCAGCATCTGTTCTTTTTGCAGGAAGGCGAGCTCTTTCTGGCGGGCCAGTTTCAGCTTTTCTTCGTTATCGCGGTTGTTTTGTTCCAGCAACTGCAGCTTGTTTTCAAAATCGGTAACAATGGAGCGGCGAAGGCTGGCTTCCAGCGTCTGTTGCAGTTGCTGCTTTTCTTTCTGCAACTGCTGGGCAAATTCGCCTTCTTTTTTTGCGGCCAGGGCAGCAAATTCTGCCTCGCGTTTGGCCAGTTCGGTATCTTTTTGCTTTTTATAGGCTTGCATTTCGCTGCGTAAAGCTTTCTTGTACTCCTCAGAAACGGCCTCTTCCATGGGGAACTGGTGACCACATTGCGGGCATTTTATATCTGTTGCCATCTACCTCGTATTTTACTGCAAGTTTACGAAAAGGCGGCATCAACCCTTTCATTTGTTGCAGCGGTGGGGGCAAAGCGGTAATGGCTGCATAAAAATGTGAAAATGAGGAAACTGAAGGCGCAACGTTGAAGGCGCCCGGAAATGTGTACAATGGCAAAGGGCTGTTGCAGGAAGGACCAGCGGCGGCGAAGTATGGAAAGATTGAGGGCAAATTTTTGCCATCAACTTTGTTCATAAAAAATTAATAGCAGATATTTGATAAATTATGTAGTTGCAACACTTTTTGCAACTTGCTATTGCCCTTGCCTTCCGGTCCCTTTAAAACGCTGCTAAACTTTGTACATTCAACACTATAGTCAACATTTGGCCGTTGTTTTAGCAAAACGGTGATGTGGGGCTGGTATAAAGCTTATATTTTTGACTAAAAATCAATTATGTTCAAAAATACAAGTATTTTTGCCGGTCTATTATTTATATAAATCAGATTCTTTTACACAGAAAAGTAATTGCCCAATGCAAAAAAACTTACAGCAGAAAATAGCGAGGTATAAAGATGTAGCAGAAGTAAAAGCAAAAAATTTATATCCTTATTTCAGGGTAATAGAGTCAGGGCAGGATACGGAGGTGAAAATGAATGGCAAGCGGATGCTGATGTTTGGCTCCAATTCTTACCTGGGTCTTACCAGTCATCCCAGCATTAAGGAGGCAGCCAAAAAAGCCATTGACAAATACGGTTCAGGCTGTGCGGGTTCAAGATTTCTGAATGGTACGCTGGATATACATATTGAGTTGGAAGACAGGCTGGCAAAGTTTACGGGCAAGGAAGCCGCGGTAACCTTCAGTACCGGCTTCCAGGTAAACCTGGGTGTATTATCAAGCATTGTAGGCAGAAACGATTACCTGCTGCTGGATGAATATGACCATGCATCTATCATAGACGGCAGCCGGCTTTCTTTTGCCAAGGTGATCAAATACCGCCACAACAATATGGCAGACCTTGAGCAGAAACTGGCCAACCTGCCCGATACCTCCGTAAAACTGATTGCGGTAGACGGTATTTTCAGCATGGAAGGCGATATTGTAAACCTGCCGCAGATTGTAGAACTCTCTGATAAATACGGTGCCAATATAATGGTGGATGATGCGCATAGCCTGGGTGTAATTGGAGAGCGCGGCGCCGGTGCAGCCTCTCACTTTGGGTTAACAGACAGTGTAGACCTCATCATGGGCACGTTTAGTAAATCACTGGCCTCGCTGGGTGGTTTTATCTCTGGCGATGCCGCTACCATTGATTACCTTAAACACAATGCCAGGGCGCTGATCTTCAGTGCCAGTATAACACCTGCTTCTGCCGCCAGTGCACTTGCCGCGCTCAATATCATTGAACATGAGCCGCACCACATGACCAATCTCTGGAACAATACACGCTACGCCAAGAAATTGCTGGAAGAAAACGGGTTCGACCTCGGCGCTACTGAAAGCCCGATCCTTCCCATTTATATCCGTGACAATGCCAAGACGTTTATGATGACAAAACACCTTGAACAAAACGGTGTCTTTGTAAACCCCGTGGTGTCTCCGGCTGTACCTTCAGATGCATCGCTCATTCGTTTCTCGCTTATGGCCACCCACAGCTTCAGCCAGATAGAAGAAGCCGTAGATAAATTGGTAAACGCTGCACAACTGGCCGGTGTGGAACTCATTAAGCAGAATGCATGAAACAGATAAAGGCCGTTAGTTCATCGTCAATGCTGGCTTCCTTTATTGACTTTGGACACGATTTGTATAAAGATGACAAAAACTACGTACCCGAACTCTTTATAGCGCAGCGAGATTTGCTGACGCCCGGTAAACACCCTTTTCACGATCACTCATCCGTACAATTGTTTCTTTGTTTTGACGGATCTGTCATTACCGGAAGAATTGCCGCCATCATCAACAACAACCACAATCGTTTCAATAACGCCAATGACGGGTTCTTTGGTTTCTTTGATTGTATCAACGACAATGAAACCGCCGCCCTGCTCATAGACGCTGCCAGGCAGTGGCTGAAAGACAAGGGCCTGCAAACCATGATTGGCCCGGTAAACCTTTCCACCAATGAAACCTGTGCGTTGCTCATAGAAGGGTTTGATACCCCGCCCTCAGCCATGATGACCTACAATGCGCCCTATTACCGCGACCTGCTGGAGCGCAATGGTTTTCAGAAGAAGATGGACCTGATTGCCTATCATTTTGTGGTGGCAGAACGTGATGAAAGAAGGTTGAAAACGGTGGGGCAAATAAAAGAGCGACTGGAAAAACGCGGCATCATTTTCAGGCCCATCAACCTGAAAAAATTCCAGGAAGAGACAGACCAGATACGGCAGATTTATAACAATGCCTGGGATAAGAACCTCGGCTTTGTGCCCATGACAGAAAAAGAATTCAAGTACCTGGCCAAGGACCTGAAGATGATACTGGACAAAGATTTCTGTACCGTGGCCGAACATAATGGCAAAATGGTGGGTTTTAGCCTTGCCATACCCGATATCAATCATATCCTTATTAAAATCAAAAAAGGAAGACTCTTTCCTACGGGAATCTTCCGCCTGCTCTTTCAGCGAAAAAGCATTAAAAAAATCCGCATTATTACCCTTGGTGTTATTGAAGGCTATCGCAAAATGGGCATAGAAACGGTCTTCTATGCAGACATTATCCAACAGGTGCAGAAGAAAGGAATTACCACCGCTGAAGCATCCTGGGTGTTGGAAGATAATTTTTTAATGAATAAAGCCATCCAGGACATCAATGGTAAGCCCTATAAGAAATACAGGATTTTTGAAAAGCATATATGAAAAAGAAATTGCTGATTACGGGGGCGAGTGGTTTTTTAGGATATCATTTAATTGAAGCAGCTCTTTTACAAGGTTACGAGGTCTACGCCGGGGTGAGGGGGTCAAGCAATACCGCCCACCTTGATACTACCAAAGTAACCATTGTGCAACTGGACATGAGTGATATTGCGGCACTGCAAAATGTACTGCGCCAATACGGCATCGGTTATATTATCCATGCTGCCGCACTTACCCGGGCAAAAACACCCGAGCTATATAATTTTTCCAATGCCCTGTTAACCCGCAACCTGGCCACGGCCGCCCTGGAAGCAGGTATCCAGAAATTTGTTTTTATCAGCAGCTTGGCAGCTATTGGCCCTTCTGCAGATGGCCGCCCTTTAAAAGAAGAAGTTACCCCCCAACCCGTTACCTGGTACGGTAGAAGTAAACAGCTTGCCGAAAATTATTTGCGTGCGCTGCCCGCGCTGCCATTTATTGTATTGCGCCCTACCGCTGTGTATGGCCCAAGAGAAAAAGATCTTTTTCTGCTGGTACAATCGGTTGTACGCGGAATAGAAGTATACATTGGCCGGAGCCCGCAAAAATTAAGTTTTGTTTATGTTAAAGATGTGGCTTCTATAGCCGTGCATTGCCTGGCGAGTACAATTAATGGTGAATTTTACAACCTTAGCGATGGTCATGTGTACAACCAATATTCTTTTGCAGATGCTGCTAAAAAAGTCATCGGCAAAAAAACCGTCCGACTGCATTTGCCACTATCGCTGATAAAAAAAGTGGCGGCCGGTATGGATATTTTGTACAGCAGGAGCAGCAAAACGCCGGTGCTGAATAAAGACAAGGTAAATGAACTTACCGCGGCAGACTGGTCTTGCAGCATAGAAAAAATTCAGCAGCAACAAGGCTTCCGACCCGCCTATAATCTTGAAACCGGTATGGCAGAGACCATTGAATGGTACCGGAAGCAACAATGGATGTAAACCTTTTTCATTATAAAAAAATAATAGTATGGAAAGAAAGATTCAACCCGCCAAAGGTAAATTGGGCATCCTGATACCCGGCCTCGGCGCGGTGGCTACTACGTTTATAGCAGGCGTGGAAGCCGTAAAAAAAGGATTGGCAAAACCGGTGGGCTCACTCACACAGATGGGAAGTATACGATTGGGAAAAAGAACGGAGCACCGTTTTCCGAAAATAAAAGAGTTTGTGCCCCTGGCAGACCTTAACAGCATTGTCTTTGGCGGATGGGATGTATATGAAGACAATGTATTTGAAGCTGCCAGCAAGGCAAAAGTACTGGAGCCGATGCTGCTGCACGCCGTACGGCCTGAGCTGGAGGCCATAAAACCCATGAAAGCCGTTTTTGATAAGAGCTATATCAAAAACCTGGATGGCACGCATGTAAAAAAAGGCGCCACCAAGTGGGAGCTGGCCGAAGCACTGCGCAATGACATAGAAAATTTTAAGGATCTGCATGATCTGGACCGGCTGGTGATTGTATGGTGCGGATCTACAGAAAAATACATTGAAGCCGGCCCGGTACATGACAGCCTGGCGTCTTTTGAAGAAGGCCTCCGGAACAATGACCCGGCCATAGCACCCAGTATGATCTATGCCTATGCCGCCGTTAAACTGGGCATACCCTTTATGAATGGCGCCCCCAATTTAACCTGTGATATTCCAGCCATTATAGAGCTGGCAAAGATTACCGGCACCCCCATTGGCGGAAAGGATTTCAAAACCGGGCAGACCCTGATGAAAACCATCCTGGCCCCCGGCCTGCAGGCAAGGGCGCTGGGTATCAATGGCTGGTTTTCTACTAATATTCTCGGCAACCGCGATGGTTATGTGCTGGACGAGCCGGATAATTTTAAGACCAAGGAAGTATCCAAACTGGGCGTGCTGGAAGATATCCTTCGCCCGGAAGACAACCCGGATCTTTATGGCGATGTATACCATAAGATCAGGATCAATTATTATCCGCCGCATGGTGACAATAAAGAGAGCTGGGACAATATTGACATTTTTGGCTGGCTGGGCTATAAGATGCAGATTAAAATAAATTTCCTCTGCAGGGATTCCATACTGGCGGCCCCCGTGGTGCTAGACCTGGCCCTGTTTGCAGATTTTGCCAAACGTGCAGGACTGGTAGGCATACAGGAATGGCTGGGCTTTTATTTTAAGTCTCCGCAGACCCTGCCACAATTGCGTACCGAGCATGATATTTTTAAACAACTGGTGAAACTGGAAAATACGCTTCGTTTCCTCATGGGCGAAGACCTGATAACGCACCTGGGGCTCGACTACTACGAGGAAGAACTGGCCACCATATGATGGTCAGTAAAATGATTGCTACCTGTGGCGGCATAGGATATGTGAAGGGCGGCGGAACCATTGCGGCGGCAGTATATACAATATTGTGGCTGCTCATTCGTCCTTCCATTGTTAATATGCCGGTACAGGTAGTTGTTTTTATAGCACTGCTGGTAGCGGGGGTATGGGTGGCCAATACGCTGGAACAGGTTTGGGGAAAAGACAGTCACCGTATTGTCATTGATGAAGCCGCCGGTATGTGCTGTACCCTGCTGTTTGTTCCGCACAGCTGGCCTTTTGCCCTGCTGGGGCTGGCCGCTTTCCGCTTCTTTGACATTGTAAAACCCCTGTATATCCGCAATGCAGAAAAGCTGCCCGGCGGGTGGGGGGTAATGGCAGATGACGTTGCAGCAGGCATTTGCGCCAATTTGCTGCTTCAGCTGGTTATGGTTACAAATTTGATCTAGTATGGCAACTTTTATAAAGGCGCAGGCTGCCTCCATTATAGCATCTGCCGTAGACTTTTTGGTATACGCGGTGCTGGTGCAGGTAACGGCGCACACCCCGGCAATGGTGTCCAGGGCAACGGCAGAAGGTGCCATGGCAGGTGGCATTGTAAATTTTATCATCGGGCGCAACTGGGTGTTTAAAGAGGGTACCAAGCGGGCGTATGTGCAGGCATTCAGGTATGTGCTGGTATGGATAGGCAGCATCTTGCTGAACACGGTGGGCATGTATTTTATCACCTACCATACCACGCTCAATTTTGCGGTGTCCAGGGTGCTGGTGGGGGTGTTTATCGGGTTTACCTATAATTACTTCTTGCAAAAGAGATTCGTATTTAAATAGACAAATTAGATGTTACTTAAAATTGGGAATAGAACAAAAGGATGGGCTTTATTGATCATTTTGCTGGCATTGTTTAACAAAACGCAGGCCCAGGGCATTGCTGTCACGGGTGTTGTAAGAGATTCAATTTCAGGTTTACCGGTACAAAATGTGAGCGTTTACTTTAAGAATGCAAGAGGGGTGAGAACAGACTCCCTCGGCATGTATTTTTTACAGTCTGACCAGCCGGTGAGCTATGTTGAGTTTTCCATTGTAGGCTACAAAAAGCTGCGGGTACCCATTAAGCAGGATACCGGTTTGCTTGAGATCAGTGTCATCATTAAACCATTGTACAATGAGCTCAGCAATGTGGTGGTCACCAAAAAAAGCAAGGCCAAGTACAGCAATAAAAACAATCCCTCGGTAGATCTTATCCGTAAGGTGATTGATCATAAATCAGAAAACCGGCTGGAGGGCTACAATTCAGCGGCGTATGAAAAATATGAGAAGCTGCAGGTGTCGCTCAGCGGACTGGCGGAGAAATTAAAAAAGAACCGCTTCACCAAGAAATTCGGTTTTGTGTTTGACAACGGAGACACCATGAAGCTGGAAGGCAAGTCGGTATCGCCGGTATACCTGGAAGAAACCATTTCCAAGAATTATTTTCAGAAGAAGCCGGAGCGCAATAAAACGGTGATCATAGCGCAAAAGAAAGTAGACTTTGGTGAGTTTATAGACAGCAAGGGGGTAAGTACTTACCTGAACAGGTTGTATGAAGACGTGGATATTTACAACAATAACCTCTCGCTGCTTACCAACCAGTTTCTGAGTCCGCTGGCAGATATGGGTCCTACCTTTTACATGTACTTTATTAAGGATACAGTAGAAGTGAATGGAGAGAAATTGATCAGGCTGTACTTTTCTCCCCGCAACCCCAACGACCTGTTGCTGCGCGGTACATTGTTTATTACGCTCGATGGAAAATATGCCATTCAGAAACTGAATATACTGGTAAGCAAGTATGCCAATATCAACTTTGTGCGTGAGCTGAAGATTGCGCAGGATTTTGAAAAGGGCAGCAATGGGCGCTACCATGTTTCCAAGAGCGATATCATTGCAGATTTTGGGCTGTCTAAAACAGGCGGTGGTTTTGTAGGAGAGCGAACGGTTTCTTACAAAGATTTTCAGACGGATATCAGTTTCCCTGATTCAATATTTACCGGTCCGCGTTTGGAAATGGCCGCCGATGCGCTCAATAAAAACGATGAATACTGGGGCACGAGCCGGCATGATTCTCTTACGCGTTCAGAGTCTAAGGTGTATGCCAATATAGACAGCCTGAAAAGGATGCCATCATTTAAAAGAACGCTGGATATTGCTACCCTGTTCCTGGCCGGTTATAAATCACTCGGTCCTGCAGAGATTGGACCGGTGAGTACCTTTTATAGCTTTAACCCGGTAGAAGGTTTCAGGTTGCGTTTCGGCGGCAGAACAACACCCAAGCTCAGCAACCGGTTTTATACAGAAGCCTATGCGGCCTATGGTTTTAAGGATGAAAAATGGAAGTACTTTTTAAGCGGTACATATTCCATCAACAATAAAACCATCTATGCATTCCCGTTACATTATGTGCGGGCATCGTTTCAGCGTGATACAAAGATTCCCGGGCAGGAGCTGCAGTTTGTGCAGGAAGATAATTTCCTGCTCTCTTTTAAACGCGGAGACAATAACAAGTGGTTGTACAATGATATTTTCAGGGTAGATTATGTGCGCGAGTTTAATAACCACCTTTCTTACAACGTTGGGCTTAAGTACTGGAAACAGGCACCCGCGGGCAAAGAATTTGTGTATACCAAGCTCAACAATGGCTCGCCCTTTAATATCCCTGATATTACCACCGGTGAAGCCTCGCTTGAGTTGCGCTGGGCGCCCAATGAACAATTTTACCAGGGTAAGTTGTACCGTATACCCATCATCAACAAATATCCCATTTTCCGCTTCCGGTATATTGCGGGCATCAAAGGTTTGTTTGGGGGAGAATACAATTACCAGAGCCTGAACCTGAATATGGCCAAGCGGTTTTACCTGTCTCAGTTGGGGTATACTGATGTGGCATTGGAAGGGGGTTATCTCTTTGGCAAAGTGCCGTTTCCGCTGCTGACCATTCACCGTGCCAACCAGACTTACACGTACCAGTTGAATTCTTATAACCTTATGAACTTCCTGGAATTTGTGAGCGACCGGTACGCTTCCGTGAATATCGACCACTATTTCAACGGTTTTATATTCAATAAGATTCCGCTGATAAAGAAACTGAAATGGCGCGAGGTGATTACCGGTAAGCTGCTGATGGGTGGCATACGTGATGAAAACAACCCGGACAGAACCCCTGACCAGCTGAAGTTTCCAACAACAGACGGGGCCATATCTACCTTTAGCCTTTCCGGCCCTTATATTGAGGTGAGCGCCGGCGTGGCCAATATCTTTAAACTTTTAAGGGTAGATGTAGTTAAAAGGCTGAGTTACCTTGACCATCCCAACGTGCCGCAGTGGGGTATCAGGGGAAGAATTAAATTTGATTTTTAATTTCGCTGCTATGAGCTTACGGGATACGCTTCAACAGGTCATTTATAAGGTCATCAACCCCTTTGTACGGGTGTTGATAAAACTGGGCCTTACACCTAATGGGGTAACCACCATTGGTCTTATATTAAACATTGGCGTGGCCATCATATTTATTTTTGGGGCCGAGAAAACCAACCGTGGTGATTTATCTTATGTAGGATGGGCCGGCGCGCTGATTCTTTTTGCCGGCTTGTTTGATATGCTTGACGGGCAGGTGGCGCGTCTGGGCAATATGACCTCGTCTTTTGGCGCCATGTATGATTCTGTGCTTGACCGTTACAGCGAAATGATTATGTTTCTCGGCATTTGTTATTACCTGGTAGCCCATCATTATTTCCTCAGCTCGCTGTTTGCATTTATTGCGCTGATTGGCTCTATGATGGTAAGCTACACACGTGCAAGGGCAGAAGGGCTGGGGGTGCCGCTAAAGGGCGGCCTCATGCAGCGGCCGGAGCGCGTGGTAATGGTAGGACTTACCGCCATGAGCTGTGGCATTGCCTCTCATTTCATTGGCGGAAATTATAAACTTTATATCACCGGAATACCCTTCCATATTTTTGAGACCATGTCTATATTTACCATCCCCATTACTATTATGGCGGTGCTGACCAATATAACCGCCATCAGGCGGCTACGTGATGCCCGCAAGGCATTAGATGAGAAAGACCGTAAAGAACGCATGCGCACCCCTGTGCCCGCAGCAGCAGCTATTTTGCTGGTGGCCGCAGGCATTTTTTCAGCGGGCAGTCACGCCAATGGCCAGCAGCGCATTGCCATGGCCGTTGAAAAATCGGTTACAGATACCTTTCCCGTGCCGCCGTTAAGCAGCAACCAGTTGTTTTATTTGCAAAGAACCTCTAATAAGAATACCATTGTATATGATCTGAACATTAAAAATGGTGCGCTGGTGGTAGATGACCCGGTGCATGTTTACTGGATAAGATATTCAGATCAGGGACAACGGCAGGAACTTTCTTATATACAACGTACTTTTGCCTACGGAATAAAAGCCACGGCACTTGCCAACAACAGCGGGTACGAGATGCATTTTGTATCATACAAGAAATACCCGCTCTACCTGGTAAAATCTGCCGCGGACAATAAGTACCGGGTATACACAACCGTAAATGCCAGAACGGTGGTGCTGAACCGGATTTTTATTAAATTGAATGGTGGTTCGTTTTGGTCGCCCAAGGTTGAGTATGTAGAGATAAAAGGAGTAGACCCCGCTAACGGCAAGGAAGTGACGGACCGGCTTAAAATATAATCAGTATGCCTAAAAATTATATCTCAAACGATACTACTTCCATCCGGATGTTCAGGAACGGTTTTATGGAAAGCCTTTCCAAGGTTCATTACAGCGTGCCGCTTTTTATCTATCTACCCGTTATTGCGTTTTTTATCTACCGGTCTATCTGGCGATTGAATACCTCCATTGGCTGGTTCTTTATCTACCTGCTGGCGGGTATTTTTATCTGGACTATCACTGAATACCTGCTGCACCGTTATATCTTTCATTTTGTGCCCAAGTCTAAATGGGGGCTGCGCCTGCATTTTATCTTTCATGGTGTGCACCATGATTACCCAAGAGATGCCAAGCGCCTTGTAATGCCGCCTTCTGCCAGTATACCGCTGGCGCTGTTGTTTTACCTGCTGTTCATTTGGCTGGTACCTGCGCGCATGGTAGATGCTTTCTTTGCCGGCTTCCTGATTGGTTACCTGGTCTATGATATGACGCATTATGCCATCCACCACGGCAACTTCAAGAGCAGGATTATGAAAAGCATCAAGCAACACCATATGCTGCACCACTATGCAGATTCTACCAAGGGTTATGGTGTAAGTTCCTCTATCTGGGACATCTTCTTTCAATCTGGTTTCAAAAACAAAAAGTAACCGGCCTTGATGCCACCAAGACTATTTACTGTTCGCCTGTTACTAACCATGGCTGCTATCTCCGCGGCCTACCTGCTGGTTTCATGGTGGCTGATTGGTTTTAAGCAAGAGCAGGTTTTCCTGGTAGTGCTGTGCAATGTGTTGTTTTTTGCTTCCATGGCTACCCGCAGTTTCATCATTGCCTTTTCTGTCTTCATTATCTATTGGATCATTTTTGATTACATGAAGGCTTTTCCCAATTACCGTTACCAGCCCGTGCACATTGAAAGCATTTACAATGCAGAGAAATCCATTTTTGGTATTACCACTTCCGGCGGACAAAAGATAACGCCCAATGAGTACTGGCAACTGCATACCAGTAAGGGGCTTGACCTGCTGGCCGGCATTTTTTACCTCTGCTGGATACCAGTGCCGCTGATGTTTGGGCTCTACCTCTATTTTAAAAAGAAAACACAGTTCTATTATTTTGCCTTTACTTTCTTGCTGGTAAACCTGCTGGGCTTTGTGGTGTATTATGCTTACCCTGCCGCGCCGCCATGGTATGTAAGCAAGTATGGTTTTACTTTTCATGCGGCCACGCCCGGCAATACAGCGGGGCTGGCGCGTTTTGATGCGCTGGTGCATGCGGGTATTTTTCAGTCGCTGTACGCAAAGAGTTCCAATGTGTTTGCGGCCATGCCTTCATTGCATTCCAGCTATCCTGTTATTGTGTTTTATTACGCGGTGAAGAATAAAGTGGGGCTGATAAACATTGTATTTGCTACTGTAATGGTGGGTATCTGGTTTTCTGCCGTATATACCAACCATCATTATATACTGGATGTACTGGCGGGCATAACCTGCGCAATTACCGGTACCTGGTTGTTTACCCTCGTAAGAAAAAAATGGTTCCCGGAGAAAGAAGTGAGCGGGTTAACGGCGGCCGCAGTAAATGGTTAATTAAAGGAAGCCATGGCTGGCAATACTGCCTGCTGGCAACCTATCCCATCTACCATTACGTTTACAATAAATTCTGCACGTTTGTGAAGGCTGCTGTAGGGGCGGTCTACATTGAGCGGCATTTCCAAGCCCCTGAATGAGCTTACTATGAGGTAAGAGAGTGATTCAATGTATTCATTGTCCATCGGCCTGAACTCGGCTTTCTTAATGCCTTCCTGGATGATATCTTTTACCAGTGCTACCTGCAGGGTATCATACCGTTTTTTTATCAGCTCCATTTTGCCCGCAAAATCTATCAGGTCTTTCTTTACCACCACGTGCAGGTTGCAGAGTTCACTGATTTTTTTGAGGCGGGTTCTGCAATAGGCAATCAATTTTTCCTTTGCCCCGTATACGGCATTAATTTCCAGGCTTACCTGTTTAAAAAATTCGGTCATTTCCTGGTGTACCACGGCTTCAAAAATCTCGTCTTTGCTGGCAAAATAATAGTAGAGGGCGCCCTTGCATTTGCCAATGCGTGAGGCGATATCATCCATGGTGGTTTTTTTGAGGCCTTGTTTTTCAAACAATGCCCTGGCTGCAGAAAGAATTTCTGTCAGCACGTTTTCATCTTTATTAAGGTGTTCAGCCATGGTTGAATTGGAAAATCCTGTATAAATATCCCTGTAAAGTTACGCAAGTAAGCATAAATAACGGGGTAAGAAATATTGGGCAGGGGCCCAAACGGTTATGGTTTTGTTAAGTTGCGGCCGTTGCAGATACCATAAAGGCAGCCAATGCTGGCTGCCTTTTGTGCGGAAGAGGAGATTCGAACTCCCACAGTCTTTCGACCGCTACCACCTCAAAGTAGTGCGTCTACCAATTTCGCCACCTCCGCAGCGGGCTGCGAAAATAAGTAAAAACTTGATTGGTTGCTGAACGTGCTACCGCAGGCAAATGAAATATTTTATGGCTTATACGGGTTCACCTGCTTTCAGTAAAATAATGCGGAAAGTGGTGCCCTTGCCCGGTTCTGATTGTTTTACAAATAGTTTCCCGTTGTGAAACTGTTCTACTATTCTTTTAGACAGGCTGAGGCCCAATCCCCAGCCGCGTTTTTTGGTGGTAAAACCGGGTTTAAACACCTTGGGTATATTGGCGGCCGAAATGCCTTTGCCGGTATCTGTAACGTCTATGTACAGGTCTTTGGCGTTTTCTTTCAGATCTATATGAATGGCGCCCTTGCCGTCCATAGCGTCCAGCGCATTTTTCAGCAGGTTTTCAATTACCCAATCAAAGAGTGGGGGAGAGATGCGCGCGTTCACCACGTCTTTTTCAAAATGGTTGAAGCTGAACTGTACTTTGCCGGTGGCGCGTTTGCGTATGTACTGCACCATCTTATCAATTTCTGCTACAATGTTATTGGTTTCCAGTTGCGGCTTGCTGCCAATTTTTCCAAAACGGTCAGATACCAGTTTAAGCCGGTCTACATCTTTTTTCAATTCTACGGTGATGGCATCATTGGCGGGGTTTTCTTTCAGCATCTCTACCCAACCTTCCAGCGAGGAGATGGGGGTGCCCAGCTGGTGCGCCGTTTCCTTGGCCATACCCGCCCATACCTGGTTTTGGGTGGAGGTATTGCGGGTGGTAATGGCAATGATGGTAACAATGATAAAGAGCGTAACAATCAGCAATTGTATGAGCGGAAAGTATTGTACTTCATTCAACAGTTGGGTATGGCCGTAGTAATAGTAGTCGCGGGCGTTGCTATCGAGCGGGTTTATCCATTCAATGGGTTTGTTCTGTGAGCGGAACAGCTTTAACTGCGCATGTACATAACCGGTATCTGATGCTACCCTGGCAGAATCAAGGTTGGCAAAG